>CAIYQJ010000164.1 GCA_903928275.1 uncultured Chloroflexota bacterium | reverse complement strand
CGAGGAGCCGCCAGGCGCCGTCCACGCGCGCGAGCAGAGACGCGGCCACGCTCGCCGTCCCTTCGTCGACGGCGATCCTGACGTGCTCGGGCTGGGTCACGTCCGCATGCTAGCGGCGTCCGCCGCCCGGCGGGCGGGGCACGCGCCGAGTGGCGGCGCGGAGCGTCCCACCGCGGGCCCGGGACCCGCGTGGCTCACGCCTGCCAGCCCTCTTCCGCGTCGAGCTCGAGGACCCGGTCGATGAGGCGATCGATCCCGTCTTCGTCGGCGAGGATCGTCCCGATCGGCGCCGACCCGCTGCCGAACAACTGGCGGAGCACGGGGTCGAAGAAGAGCATCGCGCTCCCGGCCAGGCCGAAGTCCGGTCGGCTGGCCTCGAGGAAGTGGATGGCGGGCGCCGTGAGCCCGCGCAGGTGGATCTCGCGCGCCATCTGCTCGACGATCTCGGTCCGCTCTTCCTCGGAGGGCTCCGGACGCGCCGTCACGCCGGGCCCTCCGATGTCTCGTCGTCGGCGAGGTCGGAGACCTCCTCCACGTAGGCCGCGAATGCGACCGGGTCCATGAGCGCGAACACGACGCGCCGGATGGACGGTGCGTTCGGCAGCGCATCGCGGACGGCCGTGACCGTGACGCGCGCCGACACGTCGGGGTCGAGCCCACCGGCCCCTGCGCCGAGGGCCGGGATCGCGATGGACCGCAGGCCCAGCCGGCCGGCGAGGAGGACCGCGCTGGACGCGGCGGCGGCGACCGCCTCCTCGGTCGTGCGGAGACGGCGGTCGAGGGTGGCGACGTGCAGCACGTGGATCGACGGGAGGGTGCCGGCAGGCGTGGCCACGGCCTCGCCGAGCGCGATCGGCGCCATCCGCACGGCGGCGATCTCGATCGCGTCGCCCCCGCGCTTCTTGATCGCCAGGCCGACGCCGCTCGACATCCACAGCGAGACGCTCGCGGGACTCACGATCGCGTCGACCTCGAGTTCGCAGATGTCGCCGCGCCACGCCTGGACCCGTGCCATCGGGGGACCTCCATGGTGAGCGTCCGCATCCCCTCGATGCGGGCGGCCGCATGGTACACCCGCGTGAGCCTCCGTCCGAGCCCCGAGACTATCTCGTAGACGATCGTGGCACGGTGCCGCGCGAGCAGCTCCGCGCCGAGCACGGCTGGTCCCTGGGTGCCGAACAGCACGAACTCGTCGTCCACGGTCACCGGCGGCCCCGGGACCTCGGTGACGTCCACGGTGACCGAATCCATCGAGACGCGCCCCACCGTGGGGACCAGACGGCCCCGCACGAGGACCGGCGCGCCCTCGAGGCCGCGGGACCAGCCGTCGGCGTAGCCGATCGGCAGCGTGGCGATGCGGGACGGACGATCCGTCACGAACGACGGCCCGTAGCCCACCCCATGACCCGCCGGGAGGTCGGCGACCCGGACGGGCAGCGCGTGGAGCGACGCGACCGGCGCGAGGGCTCGGATGCTCGCGCGGGCGGCACGGTCGGACACGAGCGCATCGGGTACCAGCCCGTACATCGCCAGCCCGACGCGGACCGCGTCGTGCGCGGGGGCCGAAGCGGCGAGGACGCCGCCGCTCGCCGCGAGGTGACGCGGTCGGACCCGCACCCGCGCCTCGTCGAGCAGGCCGATCGCCCCCGCGAACGCGGCCGCCTGGGCGGGCGAGCCCGCGCGATCCTCCGGCGCGGCCAGGTGCGACCAGACCCCATCGAGGCGGGCCCCGCGCGTCCCGCGGATCGCGCGCGCGGCGGCCGCGACCTCGGCGGGGGCGAGGCCGTCCCGCCCGAGCCCGGTCTCGACCTCCAGGTGCAGCCCCACGCGGCGGCGCGGCCAGGCGGCCTCGTGATCGTCCCGGATCGCATCGAGCGTCCGCGCGAGCAGCGTGGCGTCGGCGACCGTGAGGGCGATCCGGCGCCGCGCGGCCTCGGCGAGGTGTCCGACCGGCGTGGCATAGAGGACGACGACCGGCGCATGCACGCCCGCGTCGCGCAGCTCGAGCGCCTCGTCGAAGGTGGCCGTGCAGAAGCCGTCCACGCCGGCTGCCTCGAGCGCCCGGGCGACCGCCACGGCGCCGTGTCCGTACGCGTCCGCCTTCACCACGGCGTGGACGCGAACGCCGGCGGGCAGGACGGCGCGGATCGCGGCGAGGTTCGCGACGAGGCGGTCGAGGTCGACCTCGAGCCAGGCGGTCCGCGGGAGGGCGGGCAACCCGCTGTCGCCCAGGCGCCGCTCGATGGGATCTTGCTCGCTCATCGGGCCGCCGCGGGGTCGTCCCGCGATCCGAACCCGAGCTGCCGGCCACCGCGCCGCCGCTCGGCGAGGTCGTGCAGCCGGCGTCGGGCGAGGGCGACCTCGAAGGGCAGGTCCGACGCCAGCAGCCCGGAATCGCCCACGTGGCGGCGGACGGCTTCTCCGGCGGCCCCGTGGAGATGGACACCGAGGCGGGCGGCGTCGTACGGGGCGAGGCCCTGCGCAAGGAGCGCGCCGATCGTCCCCGCGAGCACGTCGCCGGTCCCTCCGCTCGCGAGGGCCGGGTTCTCGAACGGCGCCACGGCGAGCGCGCCGTCGGGCGACGCGACGACCGTCCGCGCGCCCTTCAGGACGACGACCTGCCCCCAGGCTCGAGCGGCTGCGGACGCGGCGGCTCCCCGCGCGTCGTCATCCGCGATGAGGTCGCCGTCGGCTCCCGGCTCGATCCCGCTCGCGGCACGCAGGCGCATGAACTCGCCGGTGTGCGGGGTCAGGACCGAGCGGCGCCGGATCCCCTCCCACCACCCGTCCTCCGACGCCAGCGACCGGAGCGCCTCGGCGTCCACGACGGCCGGTGCCGGGTCCGGGTCCCCGCCGATCGCGAGGATCCCCCGCACGAGGGACCCGGTCGCGAGCGCCGCCCGCAGGCCGGGGCCGATGACGAGGGCATCGTGGTCGTGATCGAGGACCTTGGCGAGGGCCGGCTCCGGATCGACCTCCTCCACGTCGTCCTCCGGGAGGGCCATCGTCGTCGCCTCTTCGACCTTGGCGGCGAAGAGCGGCTGGAGCGACTCCGGCACGGCGAGCGTCACGAGCCCCGCACCGGCGCGTCCCGCGGCGCGACAGACCAGGAGCGCCGCGCCCGCGTAGTCGAGCGACCCGGCGATGACGAGGAGCTTGCCGAACGTCCCCTTGTGGCCCCGGGCCGGCCGCTCCGGGAGGAGCGCAGCGGCCACGCGGTCATCGATCAGCTCGGGGACCGGTCGAGCGGACGCGTCGGTCATGGGTCGACCTCCTCGGCCACCTGGGCGCCCGGGGCGGGCTCCGCCTCGGCTGCCCGCAGCTCGGCCGCGATCGCCCGCACCCGCTCGAGGCGCGCCAGGAGCGCACGCTCACGCTCGTCGATCCGGGCATCGATGTCGGGCGGGAAGAGGTAGCGGCCCGGGGCGGTACGGACGCCGTGCGCGACCGCGACGGCGAACTCGTCCTCGTGGCTGATCGACAGCGCGATCCGGCCCATCCCGAGCTGGCGCGCCCGCTCGGCCGCCCGCCCGTGCAGCGCGACGGCCGGCTGGCCGGTGGGCAGGCGCTCGATCTCGATGTCGCGCCATCCGATCCCGCGCACGCCGAGCCCGAGGACCTTGCTCACCGCCTCCTTCGCAGCCCACCGACCCGCCAGGGTCTCCGGCCGGCCGCGCACGTACGCCGCCTCGCGCGGGCTGCACACGCGCCTGACGAACCGTTCGCCGAAGCGATCGAGGGCCGCCCGGATGCGTGCGACGCGCACGATGTCGATCCCGAGCTCGATGGTCCCGTCAGGCGGCCCGCCCGGGCCGGGCACCTCCGGCGCCAACGCCGCACTGGCCGACCCGTCCCCGGACCCCACGGAGTCGCGCGACACTGCTACTCGACCGTGACCGACTTCGCGAGGTTGCGGGGCTGGTCCACGTCCGTGCCGCGCGCGATCGCTGTGTGGTACGCGAAGAGCTGGAGAGGGATGATCGCGAGGATCGGCGACAGCGCCTCCTCGGTGGCGGGGACGCGGATCACGTCGTCCGCGAAGCGCTCGATCTGCGCGTCTCCCTCCGTGGCGATCGCGATGACCCGGGCGTCCCGGGCGCGCCCCTCCATGACGTTGCTCATGAGCTTGTCGTAGACAGCCGACCGCGTCGCCACGGCCACGAGGGGGCACTCCGCGTCGAGCAGGGAGATGGGCCCGTGCTTCAGCTCGCCGGCGGCATACCCCTCGGCGTGGATGTAGCTGATCTCCTTGAGCTTGAGCGCACCTTCGAGAGCGACCGGGAACGTGTAGCCACGGCCCACGAACATGAAGCCGCGCGAGTTCACGTACCGCCTCGCCAGGCCCGCGACGTCGGCCGCCTCGGCGTTCTCGAGCGCCCGACGGGCCCCGTCGGGAAGGGCGCGCAGGGCGCGCGCCAGGTCGAGCTCCCGCTGGCGCGTGAACGAGCCGCGCGCCTTCGCGATCGCGGCGGCGAGGACCACGAGCGTGGTCACCTGCGCGACGAACGTCTTGCTCGCCGCGACGGCGATCTCGGGGCCGGCCTGGAGGAACAGGACCGCGTCCGCCTCGCGCGTGATCGCGGATCCGACGGTGTTCGTCACTGCCACGATCGTGCAGCCCCGCTCGCGCGCCAGCCGCGTCGGCGCGATCGTGTCGGCCGTCTCGCCCGACTGCGTGACGGCGATGACGAGCGTGGAGCCGTCGAGCGGAGGCGGGCTGTACCGGAACTCCGAGCCCACGGTCGCCCTCGCCGGGATCCCTGTCCACTCCTGGAGCGCGGCCGCGCCGACGAGCGACGCGTAGTACGCGCTCCCGCAGGCCACGATCTCGACACGGCTGATCGACCCGAGCGCGCCCGCGATCGCAGCGATCTCGTCGACGACGATCCGGTCGTCGCGCGTGACCCGGCCGGCGATGCACGAGCGCAGCGCCTCTGGCTGCTCGTACATCTCCTTGAGCATGAAGTGGTCGTAGCCGCCCTTCTCCGCGGCCTCCGCCGTCCACGTGATGAGCGCAACGGGCCTGTGGATCGCGATGCCGTCGGCGTCCGTCACCGTGACGCCGGTCGGGAGCAGGTCCGCCACGTCGCCCTCCTCGAGGAAGACGACGCGGTCGGTGTGCGCGAGGATCGCGGCCACGTCCGAGGCGAGGAAGGATTCCCCGTCGCCGAGGCCCACGACGAGCGGCACGTTCATCCGGGCCCCGATGAGCCGGTGCGGCTCGCCGCGGTGCATCGCGGCGATCGCGTAGGCGCCTTCGAGCTGGCGAAGCGCCGCCCGCGTGGCCGCGCCGATGTCGCCGTCGTATGCCTCCTCGACAAGGTGGGCGATGGCTTCCGTGTCGGTATCCGAGGCCAGGATGTGCCCCGAGGCCTCGAGGCGATCGCGCAGCTCGCGGAAGTTCTCGATGATCCCGTTGTGGACCACCGTGATCGCGCCGGTGCAGTCGCTGTGCGGGTGGGCGTTCTCGTCGTTGGGGCGGCCGTGCGTGGCCCACCGCGTGTGGGCGAGCCCGATGCCGGCATGGGGCGTGCGGTCGAGGAGCGCCGTCTGCAGCGTCACGAGCTTGCCCGCCCGCTTCTCGACGAACATGTCGCCATCGTCGGTGACGAGCGCGATGCCGGCCGAGTCGTAGCCGCGGTACTCGAGGCGCCGAAGGCCCTCGAGGAGGATGGGGGCCGCGTCGCGGGGACCCGTGTAGCCGACGATCCCGCACATGCCCGGCCGTCCCTCCCTCGCTCCCGCCCGCCCACCGGGGCGGTCGCCCGTCCGGGCCCGCGCTAGTGTAGACGCTCCTCCGCGAGAGCAGCGATGGCGTCGGCGAGCTCGGTGACGAGCGCCGCATCCGACCCTTCCACCATGACGCGGAGCGCCGCCTCCGTGCCCGAGGGTCGGACGAGGACCCGGCCGGCGGGGCCGAGGCGCGCCTCGGCCGTCGCGATGGCCCGGAGGATCTCGGGTTCCCCCACCCATTGCTCCTTGTGTCGCACGTGGACGGCGCGCTGCTCCTGGGGGAACAGGCGGATCCGGCCGGCGAGATCGGCGAGGGGTGCGCCGGCCTCGGTGACCGTGCGGAGGACCTCGAGGGCCGTGAGGATGCCGTCGCCGCTCGTGCTGTGCTCGCGGACGATGACGTGGCCGCTCTTCTCGCCGCCGAGCCCGGAGCCGGAGACGATCATCCCCTCGAGGATATACTTGTCGCCGACCGGCGTCCGGATGAGGCTGCCGCCGACCGCCTCGATCGCCGCCCCGAGCCCACCGTTCGACAGGACGGTGACGACGACGAGGCCGCCGGGAAGGGCGCCCCGACCGATGCGCTCGAGCGCGAGCAAGCCGATGAGCTGGTCGCCGTCCACCACCCTGCCGGCCGCGTCCACCGCCACGCAGCGGTCCGCGTCGCCGTCGAGGGCGAACCCGATGTCGGCCCCGCGCGCCACCACTTCCGCGGCGAGAGACGCGGGCGCGGTGGCGCCGCATCCGAGGTTGATGTTGGATCCATCGGGCGCCGCGTGGATCGTGTCCACCCGCGCGCCGGTCGCCTCGAGGATCCCGGACGCGACGAACGAGCCGGAGCCGTTCGCGCAGTCGAGCACCACGTGAAGACCGGTCCGGATGCGGCCGGCGAGGCCCGAACGGTGGCCGACATAGCGCTCGCGGAGCTCGGCCGACCGGTCGTGGACACGCCCGACGGCGTCGGCGGGAACCCCCCCGAGCTCGTCGGCCCGCCAGATGAGCGACTCGAGCTCGTCCTCGACCGTGTCGTCGAGCTTCATGCCGCGGTCGTCAAGGACTTTCAGCCCGTTGTCGGCGGCCGGGTTATGCGATGCGGAGACCATGATCGCGCCGGCGAAGTCGTCCTCGCCCGCGATGTACGCGAGCGCCGGCGTGGGCACGACACCCGCGAGGTGGACCTCCGCCCCCAGGCTCGTGGCGCCGGCCGCGATCGCCGCGACGAACATGTCCCCCGACCGGCGCGTGTCCTGCCCCACGACGAGGGCCCTGCCCGGGCCGGCGAGCCGCCGCGCCGTCGCGCGGCCGAGAGCGAACGCGAGGGACGGCTGCAGGTCGACGTTGGCGACGCCGCGGATGCCGTCGGTGCCAAAAAGCCTGCTCACGCGGCCGGTCTCGTCACGGGGCGACCGACGGCTCGGCCGACGGCGCGACCGAGGGGGCGACCGAGGGGAAGGGCGTGGGCGACGGCGACGGGAGATGAACGGTCACGGTGACGGTCACCTGCGGAGGGTCGACCGAGACGACCGCCAGGCCCGCGGGCGGCGTCACGATGACCGGCACCACGTTGGGTCCCTCCGCGAGCGCCGAGGCATCGATTGAGGCCGTGAAGGTGGCGGCGTCCACCGCGTCGAGCGCCGCGAGCGGCCCGCCGAGCGTCACCGCGACACGGTCGACGGACAGCTCGTAGGAGCTGACGCTGTGCGTGCCGTTGAGCTCGATCCCGGCCGACAGCGACCGCGTGCCCTGGACGAGGCGCAGGTGGACGGTCACCGTCGCGCTCGTCGTCGCGCCGAGCGTCACGCCCTGGGGAGGGACGAGGGCGACGGTGCGGACGACGTCGGTCCGCGCACCGGCGACGCTCACCGCGCGCGTGGGGATCGCGGTGAGGGGCGCGAGCGCTGCCGCATCCCCCTGGACCGTCACGAGCGGCGGGTCGGCCGCCGCGGACACGACCTCGTACCCGGATGCCGGGGTGCCGGCGACCACGGGCGAGATCGGCAGCGTCCGCGTGGTGGAGCTGCTCGACACGGAGACCTGGACGTGTGCCCTTGGCGGCGAGATGTCGACCTGCGACACCGGGTCCCCGCGGCCGTCGATCGCCACGAGGTCCACGTCCTGGTTCACGTCGAGGCCGGCCGGCTGGATCCGGACGCGAGCGACCGCCGAGACGACCTGGTCGACCTGTGAGCGCGGCCCCGTCACGGTTACCTCCGCCGGCGTGGCGACAGGGTCCGACGCGGACAGGCCCGTGGGCAGGGCGCCCCGGTCGACGACGACGGGGACCGTTGCGTCCTCGAGCGGGTCGATGCGGATCTGGACGCGCTGCGGCGAGTAGTCGACGACCTGGACCCGCGGGTCCGTCGCCGTCACGATGACCGGCGCCGACACGAACGGTGCCCCGGCCCGGGCATCCACCGCCCCGAGATCCACCGTGGCGGTGAAGCTGGCGCTGCTCAGCCGGTTCGCGGCGTCGACGGGGGCGAGGTACCGGATCCCCGTCACGTCGGGAAGCACGTCGAGGATGAAGGCGTTGGCCGGCTGGTTGAGGGGCTCGATGGGCACCTGGCCGGGCCATGTCCGGGCGTTCTGGGAGACCACGATCCCCGCGGAGAGGGCGGTCGCGACCAGGATCGCGGCCACCTTGAGCGGCCAGTTCCGGACGACGAAGGCGATCGCCGCCCTCATGCCGGCCCGCCTCCCGCCCCGACTCCCGCCGCGTGCTCTTCCGGGGTCGGCGGCTGCGCGGTGGTCGTGTCGTCGACGCTGCCGCGGCGCCGCGGCGGCAACCGCTGCATCGCGCCGAGGCGCCCGGGCATGGCCGCGACCGATCGCGCCCCGTCCGTGAGGATCCCAGCGCCCCTGCTGCCCCCGGGTCGGAGGAGGGCGAGCAGCGCGCCCGCGAGCTTCCTCTCGTCGAGATTGCGGACGATCCGTGCGCGCTCGACGAGGCTGACGCGCCCCGTCTCCTCGGAGACGACGACCACGACCGCGTCCGTCTGCTCGGTGATGCCCAACGCCGCCCGGTGCCGCGTGCCGATCCGTCGCGGCTGGACGGTGACCTCCGCCAACGGGAGAGTGGCGCCGGCAGCGGCGATCCTGCCGCTGCGGATGATCACGGCACCGTCGTGGAGCGGGCTGCGCGGGAAGAAGATCGTGCACAGGAGGTCGACCGACAGGTCGGCGTCGAGCGCGACCCCGGTCTCGGCGAACTCCTCGAGGCCCGTCTCACGCGCGATGACGATGAGGGCGCCGGTCCGATCCGCGGCGAGCCGGGAGGCGGCGGCGGCGACGGCCGTCGCGACGCGCTCCGCTGCCCGCTGCTCGCCCGGGGACACGAGCCACGCGAGCGAGCCGACGCTGCCGATCCGATCGAGTGCGCGACGCATCTCGGGCTGGAAGATGACGACGAGCGCGAAGATGCCGACGACCGCGCCGGTCTGGAGGATCTGCGACAGGAGCCGCAGGTCGAAGAGCTGGGCGAGCGCGTAGACGAGCAGCAGCACGGCGACGCCGATGAGGAGCCGGACCGCCCGCGTCCCCTGGATGAGGCTGAACAGCCAGTAGATGAGGACTGCGGTGATACCGATATCGACGAGCGTGCTGAGCGTGATCTGTCCGAGGAGGGACTCGACGAGCGCCATCGCTCGACGAGTCTAGCATCGGCCCCGAACCGGACCGAGGCGGCGGACCCCGGCCGGATCAGGAACGGAGGGCGGCCAGCCGCTCGTCGTCGGCGTGGACGGTGGCGACGTCGAGGCTGATCCGCGCCCGCGCCTGGGCGTCCCCGCCGAGATCGACGAGCCGGACCAGGTCGACGACCCGCTGTGTCGCGAGGTCATGCCACCCGTGGGCGCGGAAGACCGCCGCGTACAGCAGGTGGACGTCCACGTCGCCCGGGCCCAGCCGGAGCGCCTCGCGGCACGCGTCGAGCGCGGCCACGAACAGGCCGGCCTCGAGGAAGGTGCGGGCAGCGTCGCGATACGCGACGAGCGCGGCCGGACCATCGCCTCCGTCGAGCGCGTCGAGCGCGGACGCGACGAAGGCCTCGCCGGCGAACCTCGGCTCGACGGGGACCGGCGGCATCACGGGCGGCACCGTGGCAAGCTCCGCGGATGGCTCCGCGGAAAGGTCGGCAGGCACGTCGACAGGCTCCTCCGGCGGCGCCTCCGGGCGCTCGGCCCCGTGAGCCTCCACCGGCCACCCGACGGCTGCCCACGCCGCCGCGGCGGAGCCGGCATTCGGATCGGGCTGCGGGGCAGCCTCGGCCTGCGCCCCCGACTCCCGGGCAGGCTCGGCGTGATCGGCCTCGGCCTCCGGCGCGCGGGCCGACCCGGCGTGCTCGGCCTCCGTCTTCGACTCCGCTGCGCCAGACCCCGGCCCCGTGGCCGTCGCCGAGGCGGCGGCGCGCGGTGCATCGAGAAGGCCGAGGGCGCGACCGAGCGCCTCATCCGACGCGCGATCGCCCGTCGTCATCCGCAGCGTGCGGAGGGCGCGCTGGAACCGGCGGCGTCGTCCGCCGCGCTCTTCCAGGACGAGAGCGCGCTGCAGCGTCTCGACGGCGTCGCCGTCACGCCCGGCGGCCGTGAAGACGTCGGCGAGCGCATCGAGGGACTCTGCGGCCGCGATCGGCTGGCCGAGGCGAACGAGAGCCTCCGAGCGGCCGAGAAGTGCGCCTTCGTCCGCCGGGGCGCTCTCGAGCGCGGCGCCGAACTCGGCGAGCGCCTCGTCCGCCCGACCGAGATCGAGGAGGACCCCGCCGAGGCTCGTGTGTGGCAGCGCGCGCTCGGGGGCCACGTCGACCGCGACGCGATACGCCGCGATCGCCTCGTCGAGGCGACCCCGCAGGACGGCCACGTGACCCGTCCTGAGGGCTTCCTTGTAGCGTTCGTACAGCGGATCGCTCATCAGGTCCCGCCGATCGAGCGCCGCCGCCGATCGAGCGGCGCCGGCCCGCCGGCGCCGTCGAGCGCGCGCGTCAGCGCTTGGTGTACTGCGGCGCCTTCCGGGCCCGCTTGAGCCCGTACTTCTTGCGCTCCTTCATCCGCGGGTCGCGGGTGAGGAAGCCGGCCTGCCGGAGCGGGACGCGGTTGATGTCGGCATCGACGTCGAGCAGCGCGCGGGCGATGCCGTGGCGGATCGCACCCGCCTGGCCCGTGACGCCGCCGCCCTCGACCTTCACCAGGGTGTTGTAGCGGCCCTCGGTCCCGGTCACGCGGAACGGCATGCGGATGTCCGCCTCGCTCACGGCGCCGCCGAAGTGCTGCTCGAGCGTGCGGCCGTTGACGACGATCTCGCCATCGCCGGGCATGAGCCGGACGCGCGCGACGGCCGTCTTCCGGCGGCCCGTTCCCTCGTGGTAGACCAGGTTCGTCATGAGTTCGATGCTCCTGCTCGGGCGAGCGGCTCGGGCTTCTGGGCGGTGTGGGGATGGTCCGAGCCGGCGTAGACCTTGAGCTTCCGCAGCTGCTGGGCGCCGAGCTTGTTGTGCTGGAGCATCCCCTTGACGGCCCGCCGGATCACCTCTTCGGGACGGCGCTCCAGGAGATGGCCGAGCGCCTCCTCCTTGAAGCCCATCGGGTAGCCGCTGTGGCGGCGGTAGAGCTTCGTCTTGAGCTTGGTGCCGGTCACCGTCACGCGCGACGCGTTGAGGACGATGACGTGGTCACCCGAGTCGAGGTTGGGGGTGAACGTCGGCTTGTGCTTCCCCTCGAGGACACGCGCGACACGCGTCGCGAGACGGCCGAGCGTCTCGTCCGTCGCGTCGACGACGTACCAGCGTCGCTCGATCTCGCTCGCCTTGAGCGTGTACGTCTTCGAGTTCATCGGTCTCCGTTCCTCATCTCGCCACCGCGACGTCGCCCGAGGGCGACGTGGCGGAGGCAGAGCCCCTTCGCCGGGGCGCTCGCCCCGTTGAACGCCGGTCGTCGCGCCGCGAGCGCCGCGCCGACCGTATCTTCATCCACCTCGCCGCGTCCCACCAGGATGAGCGCGGCGGCGATCCTGCGGACCATCCCCCGGAGGAAGGCGTCACCGCGGACGTCGATCGTCACGAGGCTCCCCGTCCGGCGGACCCGGACCCGGTGAAGGGTCCGGACCGTTCCGTGGTCCCCCGCTCCAAAGGCCCGGAAGTCGTGACGCCCCTCGAGGGCCGTCGCCGCCCGCGCCATCGCAGCGGTGTCGAGCGGGACCCTGACCCAGGCCGCCGTCCGCTCGAGGAGCGGGCTGCGGGGTCCGTTCCACACGCTGTACCGGTAGTCCCGGTACCGCGCATCGTGTCGCGGATGGAACCCGATCGGCACCCGCCGGAGGTCGCGGATCGCGACATCCGATGGGAGGAGCGCGTCGAGCGCCCTTCCCAGCTCCTCGGCGGAGAGACGGCCCGTCCAGGTGAACGCGATCACCTGTCCGGTCGCGTGGACCCCCGCGTCGGTCCTCCCGGCCGCGTCCACCGCCACCCGGCGTCCGCCGGAGAGCCTCGCGAGCGCGGCCTCGAGTTCCCCCTGGACCGTGCGGACCCCGGCCTGCGCCTGCGAGCCCGCGAATCCGGTCCCGTCGTATTCGACCCGCGCGCGGTACCGCACGGGGACGCCCTCTCGGGCGCTCTTCACTTGGTCAGACGAGCTCGATCTGGACGATCTGGGCGGCATCGCCCTGTCGCTGTCCGACATGGATGATCCGGGTGTAGCCGGACGTCCGATCCGCGTACTTGGGTGCGATCTCATCGAACAGCTTGCTCACGACGAGCGGCTCGTCCGGCAGCGCCGCGATGACGGCGCGCCGGGCGGTGAGGTCGCCCTTCTTCGCGAGGGTGATGATCCGCTCCACCTGCGGGCGGATCTCCTTCGCCTTCGCCTCGGTCGTCTTCACCCGCTCGTAGCGCAACACCGAGACGATGAGGTTCTTGTAGAGAGCGAGGCGCGGCCCCTGCTTCCGGCTGAGCTTGCGCCCGTCCACGCGATGGGCCACGTCAGTCTTCCTCCCCAAGCGAAGCGTCGCCGCCGTCCGCCTCGTCCGCCTCGATCTCGGCGGCCTCCGATTCCGGGAGGATGAACCCGCGCATCCGGAGCCGCTCCTTCATCTCGTCGAGCGACTTCTTCCCGAAGTTGCGCATCCGCAGCAGATCGTCGTCGGAGAGCTGCAGCAGCTGCCCGACCTTCACGATGTTGTTGCGCTTGAGCGAGTTGTAGGCGCGCATCGGGAGGTCGAGCTCCTCGATGGGCATGTCCAGCAGGTTCGGTGCGATGGCCGGCAGGGCGATCCCGGATCGCTCCGCGGGGAGCGCCTGCATCCCGATGTTGGAGAAGAGGGTGAAGTGCCGGACGAGGATGTCCGCGGCCTTCCCGAGCGCCTCCTCGGGCGAGATCGTACCGTCGGTCTCGATCTCGAGCGTCAACTTGTCGAAGTTCGTCATCTGGCCGACGCGCGTGTTCTCGACCCAGTAGTTGACCTTCCGGACCGGCGTGAAGATCGCGTCGACGGCGATGACGCCGATCGGCGGGGCCTCGGGCCGCTCGGCCGGCTGGTAGCCGATGCCGCGCTCCACGGTGAGGTCCATGTCCACGCGGATGTCGTCGGAGTCGATCGTCATGAGGACGAGCTCCGGATTGACGATCTCCACGTCCGCGTTCTCGATGATGTCGCCGGCGAGCACCTGGCCCGCGCCGGCCTTCTCGAGGCGGAGCTGGACGGGGTGCGTGGCGAAGCTCTTCAAACGGAGCTTCTTCACGTTGAGGACGATCTGCGTCACGTCCTCTTTCACGCCCGTGATCGTCGAGAACTCCTGGTAGACGTCGCGGAGCTGGATGGCCGTGACGGCCGCCCCCTCGAGCGACGACAGGAGGACCCGGCGCAGCGCGTTCCCGAGCGTGACGCCATAGCCCGCGGGGAGCGGACCGGCCTCGTACTTGGCGTACCGGACGTCTTCGGCGACCGGCTCGATCTGCGGGGCTTCCAGCTCGATCACCGGGTCACCTCGAGTAGTACTCGACGACGAGCTGCTCGTTGAGCTCCATCGGCATCTGGTCGCGCCGGGGCGCGGAGACGATGGAACCCGCGAGCGTCACCGCGTCCACGGTGAGCCACTCGGGCGTCTGATGCGAACGGAGGGTCTCCTTCGCGAGCTTGAACGGCTCGCGGTCCCGGTGGGACTCGCGGACCTCGACCCGATCGCCCGGCTTGGCCTGGAACGACGCGATGTTCGTGGCGCGACCGTTCACGGCGAAGTGGCCGTGGGTGACGAGCTGCCGGGCCTGGTCGCGCGACTGGGCGAAGCCCATCCGGAAGACCACGTTGTCGAGCCGGAGCTCGAGGAGGCGCAGCAGGTTCTCGCCCGTGACACCCGGGTGAGACTCGGCCACCTCGAAGTAGTTCTGGAACTGCTTCTCGAGGACGCGATACACGCGGCGGACCTTCTGCTTCTCGCGCAGCTGGATGCCGTAGTCGCCCATCTTGCGGCGACGGACGCCGTGCTGGCCGGGCGGCGTGGGTCGACGCTCGAACGCGCACTTCTTGGAATAGCAGCGACTGCCCTTGAGGAAGAGCTTGGTGCCCTCGCGACGGCAGAGGCGGCAGACAGCATCGGTGTAGCGGGCCATGGTGGTCGGTCCTTGCTCAGACCCGGCGCCGCTTGGGCGGGCGGCAGCCGTTGTGCGGGATCGGCGTGACGTCGGTGATCGCGGTCACCTCGAGGCCCGCCGCCTGGATGGAGCGGATCGCCTGCTCACGGCCGGCGCCCGGACCCTTCACGAAGACCTCGACCTGGCGCATCCCGTTCTCCATCGCCCGGCGAGCAGCGCCGTCGGCGGCGAGAGCCGCCGCGTAGGGCGTGCTCTTCCGCGAACCCTTGAACCCGGCGATGCCCGCCGACCCCCACGCGACGACGTTGCCGGTGAGGTCGGTGATCGTGACGATCGTGTTGTTGAAGCTCGCCAGGACGTGGACGTGCCCCGTGGGCACGTTCTTCCGTTCTCGGCGGCGCTGCTTCGGGGCGCGCTTGCGGTCAGCCATCCCTGGGGGTACTTCCTTACTTCTTGCGGCGAGCGCCGACGGTCTTCTTGGGGCCCCGGCGCGCTCGCGCGTTCGTCTTGGTCCGCTGGCCGCGAGCCGGGAGGTTGCGGCGGTGCCGCATGCCCCGGTACGAGCCGATCTCGATGAGGCGCTTGATGTTCAGCGCGACCTCGCGTCGCAGGTCGCCCTCGACCTTGAACCGCCTGTCGATGAGCTCGCGCAGGCGGTTGACCTGGTCCTCCGTCAGGTCCCGGACACGCGTGTCCGGGTTGACGTTCGTCTGCTGGAGGATCTTCTGCGCCGTCGACAGACCGATCCCGTAGATGTACGTGAGCGCGACCTCGACGCGCTTCTCGCGCGGGATGTCGACGCCTGCGATGCGTGCCATGGATCAGCCCTGCCGCTGCTTGTGCTTGGGGTTAGTGCAGATGACCATCACGGTCCCGTGGCGACGGATGACCTTGCACTTGTCGCAGCGGGCCTTGACGGATGCTCGAACCTTCACCGGATCCTCGTTCGCTTGTCGACGCGCCTCGTCATGCGCTCCGGGCCCGCCGCCATCGTGGCCGGCCCGGGGACGCTGGATATCGTGTTCGTCGCCGGCTACTTGAGCCGGTAGGTGATCCGACCGCGCGAGAGGTCGTACGGAGATAGCTCCACGCGCACCCGATCACCCGGGAGGATCCGGATGAAGTTCATCCGGAGCTTGCCGCTGATGTGGGCGAGGACGCGATGGCCATTCTCGAGCTCCACCGCGAACATGGTGTTCGGCAACGGCTCGATGACGGGTCCTTCGACTTCGATGTCTTCCTTCTTTGCCACAGGCGACCAGCTCTCCTCCATGTTGCTGACATGCGTGGGCGGAAGCCCGACACACGAACGCATAGGTTATCAAACCTGGCCGTTCCCGGCAAGGCTCCGTCCTCAGACGGTCGTCAGGATCTCCGGACCCTCCTCCGTGATGACGATCGTGTGCTCGAAATGGGCGGCGAGCGATCCGTCCGCCGTGATGACGGTCCAGCCGTCGGGCCGCACGAGGCACTCCCACGTGCCGAGCGTGAACATGGGCTCGATGGCCAGGCAGATGCCCGGCACAAGCTTCATCCCGCGTTGGGACGTGGCGTAGTTGGGGACCTGCGGCGCCTCGTGCATCCGCGTCCCGATCCCGTGGCCCACGTACTGGCGGACCACGCCGTACCCGTGGGGAACGGCGACCGCCTCGACGGCCGCGGAGATGTCGCCGATGTGCGCTCCCGGGCGCGCCGCGCCGATGCCGGCGATGAGCCCGAGTCGCGTGTCCGCGACGAGCTGCGTGACCGTCTCGGGCACGTCGCCCACGACGAAGGTGCGCGCCGCGTCGCCGTGGTAGCCCTGCCAGATCGCGCCGGCGTCGATCGAGACGACCTGTCCGGCGCGGATCGTCCGCTCGCCGGGGATGCCGTGGACGACCTCGTCGTCGATCGAGACGCAGATCGAGGCCGGGTAGTCGTTGTAACCCTTGAACGACGGGGTCGCGCCGCTGTCGCGGATGTGACGCTCCGCGAGCTCGTCGAGGTGCGCGGTCGTGACGCCCGGCCGCAGCTCGGACTCGACGAGGGCGAGCACCTCCGCGACGATCGCGCCGGCGTGCCGCATGAGGTCGATCTCGCGTGCCGACTTCCGGGTGACGATGCTCATCAGGCCGTCGTCACCGGGTCCAGCGCCTCGATGAGGCCCCGGCTCACGAGATCGATCGGCTGGCGTCCGTCCACGGCCCGGAGGATGCCCCGCGCGCGGTAGAACTCGATGACCGACTGGAGGGGGGCCAGCTGGCGAGTGAGGCGGGCGCGCACGACCTCGGGACGATCGTCCTCGCGCTGCTCGAGCGGCGAGCCATCGACGTCGCAGATCCCGGGGACGCGCGGCGGATTCAGGATGACGTGATACGGGTGGCCCCCGAGCCGACAGACGTACCGGCCGGCCAGCCGGCCGACGAGCTCCTCGGCCGGGACGTCGACGAGGAGCGCGACCTCGACGCGCTCGCCCCGGACGAGAAGCGCCGATTCGAGCGCCTCGGCCTGGGCCCGGCTCCGCGGGAAGCCGTCGAGGATGACTCCTTCCGCGGCGTCCGGGCGGCCCAGGCGCTCGATGAGCATCTCGATCGTGATCGCGTCGGGGACGAGCTCCCCGCGCTCCATGTAGCCGTGCGCCTCGCGACCGAGGGCCGTCCCCGCGCGGACCGCGTTGCGGAACAGGTCCCCGGTCGCCACGTGTGGAAGCCCCAGCCTCTGCGCGAGGATGGTCGCCTGGGTGCCCTTCCCGGCACCCGGCGCCCCGAGCAGGACGAGGACTCTCACCGGATGAAGCCCTCGTAGTTCCGCATGAGCAGCTGGGCCTCGAGCTGCTTGAGCGTCTCGACGACCACGCTCACGACGATGAGAAGGCTGGTGCCGCCGAGCGTGATCCCGCCGAGACCCGGCAGGAGCGCGCCGATGACGAACGGCGTGACCGCGATCGCGCCGAGGAAGAGGGCGCCGAGAAGCGTGATGCGCGTGACGATCCGCTGGAGGTAGTCCGCCGTGGGCTTGCCCGGCCGGATGCCCGGGATGAACCCGCCGTTCTTGCGGAGCTGCTCGGCGGTCTCATCGGGCTTGAAGGTGAACGCCGTGTAGAAGTACGTGAACCCGAACGTGAGGAGGAAGTAGAGCCCGCCATAGATGATCGTGTTGCTGAAGAAGTTCACGACGCCCCGTGCGATGTCGGCGATGACCGGCACCGACGACGTCGTGAAGTACTGGGCGATCTGGCTGGGGAACAGGAGGATGCTCACGGCGAAGATGATCGGGATGACGCCGGCCTGGTTCACCCGCAACGGCAGGAACGTGCTCCCTCCCTGGTAGACGCGCCTCCCGCGCACGCGGCTCGCGTACTGGATCGGGATGCGCCGCTGGCCCTCCTGGATGTAGATGATCACTGCGACGATCGCGATCGCGAGCAGCACGAACACGACGCCCGCGAGGAGGTCCGGCGAGTCGAGGTAGCGCTGGATCCCGGCCGGGACCCTGGCCACGATGCCCGCGAAGATGATGAAGCTGATGCCGTTGCCGATGCCCTTCTCGGTGATGAGCTCGCCGAGCCACATGAGGAGGACCGAGCCGGCCGTCAGGGTGACGATCTGCGTGAGCGTCTCGAACGACCCGAGGTCGAACGGCGTGGTGAGGATCTTCTGGGAGTTCAGCAGGGCGAGGAAGCCGTAGCCCTGCAGCAGTGCGAGCGGGACCGACAGGTACCGCGTGTACTGGTTGATCTTGTTCCGGCCGTACTCGCCTTCGCGGCTCAGGGCGACGAGCGCGGGGACCACGCCGGTCATCAGCTGCATGATGATCGACGCGTTGATGTACGGGTTCACGCCCAGCCCGACCACGGAGAAGCGTGACAGGCCGCCGCCGGAGAACATGTCGAGGAAGCTGAAGATCTGGTTGTTCTGGAAGAACTGGTTCAGGGCGGCCGGGTCCGCGCCCGGCACGGGGACGTGGGAGAGGAACCGGAAGACGACGAGGATCCCGGCGACGTAGAGGACGCGCCGTCGGATGTCGGGCGCGCGGAAGGCGTTGAGCAGGGATTCGAACACGGCGCGGCGTCCGGCTCAGGCGTCCGCGTCGGGCGCGGGCGACGCCTCGTCGGACGGCTCGACGGAAGCCTCCGGCTCGACGGTCTCGGGCTCGGCAGGGGCCGCCTTCGCGTCCGCCCCCGGGGCGGATCCGGCGCGTGACTTCGTCGTGGGAGCGGCCTCCGGAGCCCTGGGGGCGCGGGAGCGCTTCGCGGGCGCCGTCTGGACCTCGACCGCGACCACCTCGACACCGAGAGCGGCGAGAGGCTCGCGCGGGATCTCGAGGGGCTGGGCCGTGCCGCCGACGGCCTCGATCTTCTCGATCGCGCTGCGGCTGAAGGCGTCGGCGACGACGAAGAGCGGGACGGTGACGTCGCCGTGACCGAGGATCTTCAGCGGCTTGGCGAGCGACGTGACGAGCCCGGCCGCGTGGAGGATCTCCTGGTTGACGGTGATCGGCGCCTTCGTGCCCTTCTTCGCGTCATCGGGCCCCGCGGGCAGGAAGCGGTCCGCCTCGGCGTACGCCGAGATGCGGCCCACGTTGACGACCTCGTACTCGATCCGGAACGGGTTCCGGAAGCCGCGAAGCTTCGGGATCCGCTGGTGGAGGGGCGTCTGGCCGCCCTCGAACCACGCGGGGATCGAGCCGCCGGCGCGCGCCTTCTGGCCCTTGGTGCCCTTGCCGGCCGTCTTGCCCTTGCCGGCCGCGATGCCGCGACCGACGCGGACCCGCGGTCGGCGGGAGCCGTCCGCCGGCTGGAGGTCGTGGAGCTTCATGCCTTCTCCTGGTCAGTGCGCTCGGGCAGCTCCTCGACGGTCACGAGGAAGCGGACCTGGCGGACCATGCCGCGGACCGCGTCGTTGTCGGGCAGCTCCACGGTCCGGCCGATCCGGCCGAGGCCGAGCGCGCGGATCGTGGCCCGGTTGCGCTCGATATGGCTGATCGTGCTCTTCACCTGGGTGACGCGCAGCCTACCGGGCATCGCCGGCCTCCTCGCGCGCCTGGCCGGGCACGAACGCGCGGACCGTGACGCCGCGCTGCGCCGAGACCGTCTCGGCGGAACGCAGGGTCCGAAGCGCCTCGATCGTGGCCCGGACGACGTTCACGGGGTTCGTGGACCCGTGGACCTTGCTCAGGATGTCGCGGATCCCGGCGGCCTCCATCACCGCGCGGACGGAGCTGCCGGCGATGACGCCGGTCCCCTGGGACGCGGGCTTGAGCATGACGCGGGCGGCCGAGAACTCGGTCCGCACCTCGTGCGGGATCGTGGTCCCCACGCGGGGGACCAGGATCAGGTGCTTCTTCGCGTCCTCGACGCCCTTCCGGATCGCCTCGGGGACCTCCCCGGCCTTGCCGAGGCCGGCGCCCACGTGGCCGTCGCCGTCTCCGACGACGACGACCGCGCTGAAGCTGAACCGCCGGCCGCCCTTGACGACCTTGGCGACGCGGTTGATCTGGACGACGCGCTCCTCGAGGGTGAGCTTGGCGGGATCGATTCGTGCCACGTACTGCTCCTCGCGCTCAGAAGTCGAGGCCCGCCTCGCGGGCGGCCTCGGCGAGCGACTTGACCCGACCGTGGTACTTGAACCCGGCCCGATCGAAGACGACCTTGTCGATGCCGGCGGACTTCGCCCGCTCGGCCACGAGTCGCCCGACGACCGCGGCGTCCTCGGACTTCGTCTGCTTCGCACCCCGGAGATCCTTCTCGAGGGTGGAGGCGGCGGCGAGAGTCCGGCCGGACGTGTCGTCGATGACCTGTGCGTAGATGTGGTTGAGGCTGCGGAAGACCGCGAGGCGCGGACGAGAACCCGTCCCCGCCATGGACAGGCGGATCCGATCGTGCCGCTTCTGCCGCGCGGCGCTGCGGCTGGCGGCCAGCGTCATCGCGAAGTTCCCTTCATGTCTTTGACCGTCACTTCTTCCCGCCGACCTTGCCGGCCTTGCCGGCCTTGCGGCGGATGACCTCGCCGGCGTAGCGGACGCCCTTGCCCTTGTAGGGCTCCGGCTTCCGGGTGGCGCGGACCTCCGCCGCCACCTGGCCGACGAGCTCCTTGTCGATCCCGACGACGGCGACCTTCGTGGGGCTCTCCACCTCGAAGCTGATGCCGCCGGGCGGGTCGATCTCGATCGGATGGCTGTACCCCAGGTTGAGCAGGAGCTTCTTCCCGCTCAGCGCGGCGCGGTAGCCCACGCCGGTGATCTCGAGTGGCTTCCGGTAGCCGTTCGTCACGCCCTCGACCATGTTCGCGACGAGCGTCCGGGTGAGGCCGTGGAGCGACTTCGACGTCTTGTCCTCCGACGGGCGGGAGACGACGATCCGGCCGTCCTCGCGAACGACGGAGATGCGGGGGGTCAGGGTGCGCGTGAGCGTCCCCCTGGGGCCGGACACCGTGATCGTGGACCCGTCGAGCGAGACGTCGACCCCGGAGGGGACGGTGATGGGGAGGCGGCCGATACGCGACATCGTCTCCCCCTACCAGACGTACGCGAGGATCTCGCCGCCCAGCTGCGCCGCTCGCGCCTGCTGTCCGGTCATGATCCCCTTGCTGGTGCTCACGATGACGATGCCGAGGCCGCCCAGCACGCGGGGGATCTCGGTCTTGCCGGCATACACGCGGAGTCCCGGCTTGCTGATCCGCTTGAGCCCGGAGACGACCGGCGCCTTGCCGTCGATGTACTTGAGCGTGAGGCGGATCATCTGCATGGAACCGTCGCGCTCCTCGCTGAACCCGGCGATGAAGCCTTCGGCGACGAGGATCCGGGCGATCTCGCGCTTGGTCCGCGAGGCGGGCAGAAGGACCTCGGTATGCCGTGCCCGCGACGCGTTGCGGATCCTGGTCAGCATGTCCGCGATCGGATCGGAGATGTTCATGGGTGCTCTCTCACCAGCTCGACTTGGTCACGCCGGGCAGCTCGCCCTGGAGAGCGCGTTCGCGGAAGCAGATCCGGCAGAGCCCGAACCGGCGCATGTACCCGCGAGGCCGGCCGCACACCGCGCACCGGTGGTAGTGACGGACCGGGAACTTGTTCTCCCGGGCGGCCTTCGCGATCATCGACTTCTTTGCCATCGACCTTCCCCTCCCCGCGCCTACCCGGCGAAGGGCATGCCGAGGAGTTCGAGCAGACGCTTCGACTCCTCGTCTGTCTTCGCCGTCGTCACGATGCTGATCTCCAGCCCGCGGAGACGGTCGACTTTGTCGTAGTCGATCTCCGGGAACGCAAGCTGCTCCCGGAGCCCGAGCGAGTAGTTCCCGCGCCCGTCGAAGGACTTGCTCGGGATGCCCCGGAAGTCGCGGATGCGGGGCAGCGCGAGCACCGTGAGGCGCTCGAGGAAGTCCCACATGCGCTCCCCACGGAGCGTCACCTTCGCGCCGACCGGGTTGCCGGTGCGGAGGCGGAACTGGGCGATCGAGCGCTTCGCGCGCGTCACGATCGGCTTCTGGCCGGTGATCGTCGCGAGGTCACCGGTCGCGGCGTCGATCGCCTTCGCGTTCGTCAGCGCCTCGCCGAGGCCGATGTTCACGACGATCTTCTCGACGCTCGGGACCTGCATCGGGTTCGTGTACCCGAAGTGCTTCACGAGCGCCGGCGCGACCTCTTCCTTGTAGCGGGCCCTGAGGCGGTTGCTCATTTCGCCGCCACCTCCAGGGGCTCGCCGCAGCGGTGACAGACGCGGACGGTCTTGCCGGAATCGAGGACGGTGTGACCTACCCGGGTCGGCTGGTCGCAGCGGCCGCAGACGACCATGACGTTGCTCATGTTCAACGGCTGCGCGACGTCGATGATCCCGCCCTGCTGCATCTGGGGGACCCGGTCGCCCTGGTTCGTGCGCGAGCGGGGCTTCTGGTGCTTCTTCGCGATGTTCAGCCCCTCGATGACGATCCGATCGGGGCGGACGACCCGCTCGACGGTGCCGCGCTTGGACGCGTCCTTCCCGCGGAGGATGAGGACGGTGTCGCCCTTGCGCACGTCGGGGACGCGCGTCTTGGAGGGGGGCGAGGCCGGACGGCTCATGTCAGAGCACCTCCGGCGCTAGCGAGACGATCTTCATGTAGTTCTTGTCCCGGAGCTCGCGGGCGACCGGGCCGAAGATCCGGGTGCCGCGCGGGTTCCCCTGGTTGTTGATGAGGACGGCCGCGTTCTCGTCGAAGCGGATGTAGCTGCCGTCGGTGCGGCCGTACCCCTTCGTCGTGCGCACGATCACGGCCCGGACGACGTCGCCCTTCTTGACGGCCGCGTTCGGGATCGCCTGCTTCACGCTCGCGATGATCACGTCGCCGACGCCGGCGGTCGTCTTCCGCGAGCGGCCCATGACCCGGATGCAGGCGATGACCCGCGCCCCGGTGTTGTCCGCGACCTTGAGCCGCGAGTACTGCTGGATCACGCCCCGGCCTCCTCGCCGTCGTCGTCGGCGCGGTGGCGGCCCGGATGTGCGGAGCCGTGGATCGCCTCCGTAGTCGCGGCCTCGTCGGCCACGATGCCGGCCGCCTCGGCCTCGGCCTCTCCGGCACGCGAGAGCACCTCGACGAGACGCCAGCGCTTCGTCGCCGAGAGCGGCCGCGACTCCTCGATGAGCACCGTGTCGCCGGTGCGGGCGGTGTTCGTCTCGTCGTGTGCCTTGAACTTGCTCGTCAGTCGGATGACCCGCTTGTACAGCGGGTGCCGCGCGAGCCGCTCGACCGACACGACGATGGTCTTGTCCATCCGGTCGCTCACGACGCGGCCGACCTTCGTCTTCCGCTTCGCCTGCACCGTGCTCCTCTCTGTCATGCCTGCCTCCCCGTCACGCGGTCTTGCCGAGCTTGCGCTCGCACTGGACGGTGAGGATCCGCGCGATCGACCGCCGCGTGCGGCTGACCACGCTGTAGTCCTTCAACTGTCGTGTCGAGAGCTCGAAGCGCGCCTGCCAGAGGTCGCGCTTCGCGCTCGCGAGCGCGTCGTCGAGCTCTGCGTCCGTGAGCGCGCGGAGCCTATCGATGTCCATCGCCCGCGCCCTCCTTGGTCACGACCCGGGTGGCGACCGGGAGCTTGTGGCTCGCGAGTCGCATCGCCTCGATCGCCTCGGTCTCGGCGACGCCCGACATCTCGAAGAGGATCCGGCCCGGCTTGACGACCGCGACCCAGTGGTCGGGCGCGCCCTTGCCGGAGCCCATCCGCGTCTCTGCAGGCTTCTTCGTCACCGGCTTGTCCGGGAAGATCCGGATCCAGATCTTGCCGCCACGCTTCACCGAGCGGGTCATGGCCCGCCGGGCGGCCTCGATCTGGCGGCTGGTGATCCAGGCGGGCTCCATCGTCACGAGCCCGAACTCGCCGAACGCCACGGAGTTGCCGCCCTTGGCCTGGCCGGACATCCGGCCACGCATGACCTTGCGATGCTTGACACGCTTCGGCATCAACATCGGTCAGGCTCCCTGGACGACGGTCGGCGCCACCGGGCGTGCCGGCCGGTTCTGGGCCGGTGCGTCGCCGCGGTAGATCCAGACCTTCACGCCGATGCGGCCGTAGGTCGTGTGCGCGTGGACCTGGCCGTAGCTGATGTCCGCGCGGAGCGTCCCGAGCGGGATCCGCCCCTCCTTGTCCCACTCGCGCCGTGCCATCTCCGCGCCGCCGAGGCGACCCGAGACGGCGACCTTCACGCCCTTGGCGCCCGCCTTCATCGTCCGCTGGACGGCCTGCTTCATCGCCTTGCGGAAGGCGCTGCGGCGGCCGAGCTGCTGGGCGATGTTCCTCGCGACGAGATACGCGTCGAGCTCGGGCTGGCGGATCTCCTTGATCTCGAGCTTCACCTTGCGCGTCGTGATCTCACCGACCTGCTTGCGCAGGGTCTCGACGTTGGCGCCGCCCTTGCCGATCACGATCCCGGGCTTCGCCGTGTGGACCGTCACGGTCACGTGGTTGATGCCGCGCTCGATCTCGACCTGGCTGACGGAGGCGTTCGCGAGCCGCTTCTCCACGAGGCGCCGGATCGCGATGTCCTCCTGCAGGAGCACGCGGTAGTCCTTGTCCGCGTACCACTTCGCCGACCAGGTGCGGCTCACGCCGAGGCGGAAGCCGTACGGATGGACCTTGTGACCCATGCTCAGGCCTCCCCGTCGCCGACGACGATCGTGATGTGCGTCATCGGCTTGTGGATCGGGAATGCCCGACCCTGCGCCCGCGGCCTCCATCGCTTGATCGTGGGGCCCTCGTTGGCGATGGCGTCCACGACGACGAGGTCGTCCGCAGAAAGGTTGTGGTTGTTCTCCGCATTCGACGTCGCGCTCTTCAGCACGCGCGCGACGTCGCGCGCGGCAGCCTGCGGCATGAACCGGAGGAGCGCCGCGGCATCCTCGACGGGCCGGCCCTTGATCGCCAGCGTGACGAGACGGGCCTTGCGGGTCGAGCCGCGAAGGTACTTGGCGGTCGCTGAAACGCGCACGATGACCTCTGGTTCCTACCGCGGGGCCGACGACCGGTCGCTCCGCACGTGCCCTCGGAACGTGCGCGTGGGAGCGAACTCACCGAACCGGTGGCCGACCATGTTCTCAGTGACATACACGGGCACGTGCTTGCGGCCGTTGTAGACCGCGACCGTGTGCCCGATGAAGTCCGGGAAGATGACGGATGCGCGAGACCAGGTCTTCACGATCCGCTTCTCGTTCCGCTTGTTCATCTCCTGGACGCGGCCGAGAAGCCGCGCCTCGACGAACGGTCCTTTCTTGACCGAACGCGACATGCTTCTTTCTCCTCCGCGTTACTTGCGATGCCGCGAGCGGACGATGAGCCGCCCCGACAGCTTGTTGCGCCGCGTCCGGTACCCCATCGCCGGCTTGCCCCATGGCGTCTTCGGGGGCATGCCCGTCGGGCTCTTGCCCTCGCCGCCGCCGTGGGGATGGTCCCGCGGGTTCATCACGACCCCGCGGACCTCCGGTCGCTGGCCCATGTGGCGAGCGCGACCGGCCTTCCCGATGCTCTGGTTCTCGTGGTCGATGTTGCTCACCTGGCCGACCGTCGCCATGCAGCGCGTGGGAACGCGTCGCACCTCGCCGGAGGGGAGGCGGATCTGGGCCCAGTCGCCTTCCTTGGCGAGCAGCTGGGCTGCGGCACCGGCGGAACGGACGATCTGTCCGCCCTTCCCTGGCACGAGCTCGATGTTGTGGACGGTGGTCCCGAGCGGGATGTTCGCGATCGGCAGCGCGTTCCCCACCCTCGCCTCGGCATCGGGCCCGGCGATGACGACATCGCCCACCTTCAGGCCGTGCGGGAGGAGCATGTAGCGCTTCTCACCATCCCGGTAGAAGAGGAGCCCGATCCGCGCGGAGCGGTTGGGGTCGTACTCCACCGTGGCGATCCGCGCCGGCACGCCGATCTTGTCGCGCCGGAAGTCGATGCGGCGATAGTGGCGCTTCTCGCCTCCGCCGCGATGGCGCACGGTGAGGTGACCCTGGTCGTTACGACCGGAGCCGCGCTTCATCGGTTCAAGGAGCGGCTTGTACGGCTCCTTCGTCGTGATCTCCTCGAAGGTCGAGCGGGTCATGAACCGCCGACCGGGGGAGGTCGCCTTGTAGCTGCGCAACGGCATCGGTCAGACCCCCTCGAAGAACTCGATCTTCTGGCCGGCCGCGACAGTGACGATCGCCTTCCGCCAGGGTGTGGTGTAACCGGAGATCCGACCGCGCTTCGTGCTCCGGCGCTTCTCGCGCGCCTTGGTCCAGAGGACGTTGACCGTCAGGACCTGGACCTTGAAGAGATCCTCGACCGCCGCCTTGATCTGGATCTTGCTCGCGTCGTGGTGGACGCGGAAGGTGTACTTGCCGCGTCCCGCCTCGTCCATCGACTTCTCGGAGATGACCGGACGGACGATCACCTCGTGGGCCGTGAGCGTCATGCGTACACCTCCTCCATCCGCGAGATGGCGGGCTGCTCGATGAGCACGGTGTCGGCGTTCACGACGTCGTAGACGTTGAGAGAGTCGGCGCGGATGACGATCACCCGCGGGAGGTTCCTCGCGGACAGCCACAGCGCCTCGTCGGCGCCCGGTGCGACGAGGAGGACGCGGCCCGTCGCGTTGACGGCGTCGAGCACGCCCACGAGGTCGCGCGTCCTGGGCGCCTCGACCCCGAACCCGTCCACGACGCGGATCGCGCCGTCGCCGAGTTTGGCGGTGAGGGCACCCACCAGGGCGGACCGCTTCATCCGCCGGGGCAGGCGCTGCGCGTACGAGCGCGGATGCGGCCCGAAGACGACGCCGCCGCCACGGTAGTGCGGAGCGGTGCGCGAGCCCTGCCGGGCGCGACCCGTGCCCTTCTGGCGGTACGGCTTCTTCCCGCCGCCGCGGACCTCGCCGCGCGTCTTCGTGTCGTGCGTGCCGAGGTGGCGCCCGGCGAGCTGCGCGAGGACGGCCTGGTGGATGACCGCATCGACCACCGGCGCGTCGAACAGCGCGTCCGGCAGCTCGACGGTGCCGATCTCCTCGCCCGTCCGGGCGTACAGGGTGGTGCTGGGCATCGCTCAGGCCTTCTTCACGAGGAGCAGCGCGTTGGGCGCCCCGGGGACGGATCCCCTCACGAGGAGGAGGTTGCGCGCCGGATCCGCGCGGACGACGGTGAGCTTCTTCACCGTGACCCGGTCGGTCCCGAGGTGCCCCGACATGCGGAGCCCCTTGTACACGCGACCCGGCGTGGTGCCCGGTCCGATCGAGCCCGGCTCGCGATGGTGATCGGAGCCGTGCGTCTCGGGACCGCGCGAGAAGTGGTGGCGCTTGATCGTGCCGGAGAAGCCCTTGCCCTTGCTGATGCCGGTCACGTCGACGAGCTCACCCTCGGCGAAGAGGTCCACGCTGATCTGCTGGCCGACCTCGTACGCGTCGATGTCGTCCATCCGGAACTCGCGGATCGTGGAGACCGGCGGGAGGTCCTTCAGCTGGCCCTTCTCGGGCTTGCTGATCTTCTTCCGCGGCTCGGTCCCGAGCTGCACGGCCGTGTAGCCGTCCCGCTCGACCGTGCGCAGGCGCGTGACGGTGTTCGGCTCGATGCTGACGGCCGTGACCGGGATCATCGTCCCGTCCGCCTGGAAGATCTGGGTCATGCCGACCTTGCGGCCGATCAGTCCGATGCTCATCGGGCGCGCTCGCTCATCCGGCACATGCCTGCGTTGGCTCCTGCGCGCGCTCGCTCACGCACGCTCCGGGTGCGCTCGCTCGCTTGCTCGTCGCCGCCTTGGCCTGCGCTCGGCTGAGCGACGCGGCCCCTCGGCGTGACTGCGATCGGGTGGGTGTTCATCACATCTTGATCTCGATGTCGACGCCCGCCGCGAGCGAGAGCCGCATCAATGCGTCGACCGTCTTGGCCGACGGGTCGAGGATGTCGATGAGCCGCTTGTGCGTCCGGATCTCGAACTGCTCCCGGCTGTCCTTGTCGATGAACGGCGACCGGAGCACTGTGAACTTCTCGATCCGGGTCGGCAGCGGCACGGGGCCGACGACGTCGGCGCCGGTCCGCTGCGCGGTCTCGACGATCTGGGAGGCGGACTGGTCCAGGAGCCGGTGGTCGTACGCCTTGAGGCGGATCCGGATCCGCTGCTTCGCCATGTCGTCCGCCTACTCGATGATCGTCGTGATCGCGCCGGCGCCGACGGTCCGGCCACCCTCGCGGATCGCGAAGCGTTGGCCGATCTCGATGGCGATCGGGGTGATCAGCTCGACGGTCATGTCGACGTTGTCGCCGGGCATCGTCATCTCCACGCCCTCCGGAAGGCCGATGGCGCCGGTCACGTCGGTCGTCCGGAGGTAGAACTGCGGCCGGTACCCGTTGTAGAACGGGGTGTGGCGGCCGCCCTCCTCCTTCGTG
>CAIYQJ010000163.1 GCA_903928275.1 uncultured Chloroflexota bacterium | reverse complement strand
CCCCAGAGCGTCCCGTTGCGCGTGCGGTGGTCGGTCATCTTGCGGATGGTGATCTTGCCCTGGTAGTCGGAATCGGCGACGAGCACGCCCTCGATGTCGATGGCGCGCTTCCACTCCGCGTCGCGGAGGACGTCGTAGGCGATGCTCGCCGCGTCCATGTCGGCGAACTGGGCGACGATGAGGACGTGCGTGCCCTGCACGGCGATCGCGCCCTCGGCCTCGACGCCGGCGTCGTCCACGACGGCTCCCACCACCACGTCGACGGGCTCTTCGGCGGGGGCGTCGGCCTTCTTGGTCTCGTCGGTCACGGGACACTCCTTCTCTGCAGGCGAGCCGGTGCCCGGGGGCGATGACGCGACAGGCGTTCGCGGAAGCGGACGCTCCCCGCTGGGGTGGCTCGGCTCGATGATACCCGGCCCGGTGGCCGCGCGAGGGGGGCCGCCCACTCCGCCATCCGGCCACGCTTCGGCGAGCGCGCACGCCCGTCCGTGGCGACGCGTTCGCGGCTAGACTCCCGATCAGACGCCGGCTGGGACCAGGTGCGTCGCGACGACCAGCCCACGATGCCGGCGGAGGAGGGCAGCGGACCGTGCGGAACCGGAGGGGACCCCTGCCGACGCTCGTCGTGGTCATCGCCGTCGTGGCGCTCGTCATGGGCGTCATGGGGATCGCGCTGGTGCCTGCCCTCACGAGTCCCGCGGCGACTCCCACCCCCGTGCCGGGCACCCCGCAGCCCTCGGCGGTGCCCGCCGGCACGTATGCCTCGCAGGTGTTCAAGCCGACGGCCACGTACACGCTGCCCGGTGGCTGGCTCGTGGGAGCCGACACCGCGCCGTACTTCCAGCTGCTCCCGGTGACCTCCGACCTCGTCGGGATCCACCTCTTCCGCGACGCGAAGCCCGCATCGCAGGACCCGGCGTGCCCGGACACGGCGGCTGCCGGCATCGGCGCGTCCGGCAGGGAGCTCGTCGAATGGATCCGCGGCCGGCCGGGACTCGTCGTCAGCGACGCCAGGCCGGTCACCGTCGGGGGCCTGACCGGCCAGGAGATCGACGTCGCGATCAAGACAGGCTGGACCGCGTCGTGCCCGTTCGCGAACGGGACGCCGACGGTGCCGCTCCTTACCGACGGAAAGGGCGGCTACCGCTGGGTCGTCGCCGGGAGCGAGCGCCTGCGCCTCGACATCCTCGACGTCCCGGGCGGCGGGACGGTGATCGTGGACGTCGACGCGTTCGATGGGAGCCTCATGGACGCGCTGGTCAAGGACGCGACGCCCATCGTGCAGAGCATCTCTTTCGCGGCGAGGTGAGGGCGGGCGACGCGAGGCGCTCATGCGGCGCGACCGGTGGCATCCGTGCCGGCCGGGTTCGTCGTCATGTCGATCGCGCGCGCCGCCGCGCCCGCGGTGTGTCCAGCCCCCGATCTCAGGGCAGGATCTGGCGCAGTGCGAAGAGGACGTTGGCGGGTCGCTCTGCGAGCCGGCGCATGTACCACGGGTACCACGAGACGCCGTAGGCGACGAGCGTGCACGCCGGGAACCCATCGGCCTGGAGGCGACGCAGCTCCGCGGCTCGGATCCCGTACAGCATGTGGACCTCGAGCTTCGCGCGCGGCACGCCGGCGGCGTCCGCGAACATCGCGATGCGCCGGACGAGGTCCACGTCATGCGTGCCGAGGCCGACCCGGACGCCACCGTCGCGCGCGGCCTCGGCGAGCCACACCGCAAGGGTCTGGTACGCGGCGCTCACCTCCGCCCGGGTGCGATATGCGATGGCGGCCGGTTCGTCGTACGCGCCCTTCACGAGCCGGATCCCCGGGCCGATCGGCAGGAGACGGCGCACGTCGGCGGGCGTCCGCCGGAGATACGCCTGGAGGCAGATGCCGACGTTCGGGTGGAGGGCCCGGAGCCGCTCGTAGAGGACGAGCGTGGGCTCGACGTAGGGCGAGCTCTCCATGTCGAGCCACAGCCACGATCCGACGTCGGCCGCGTGCCGCGCCAGCGAATCGCAGTGTGCGAAGGTGGCTTCCGCGTCGAGGTCCAGGCCAAGCTGCGTGGGCTTCACGCTCGGCTCGATCGGCCGGGGTCGCGTCCGGCAGGCGTCGAGCACCGCGTGGTAGTGGGCGGCGACCGCGTCCGCCTCCGCGAGCGACGTGAGGTTCTCGCCGAGGCGCGTGAGCAGGACCCCCTGGCCTCGCGCGACAAGCGCATCCGCGGCGACCAGCGCTGCCGCCACGTCCTCGCCGGGCATGAAGCGCCGCGTGGCCCGACGGACGAACGCGAGACGCGGGATGCGCCGCTGCAGTGACGGGTTCCGCGCCATCCAGAGGAGGATCGTGCGCACGCGGGCCTCCAGAGCGATGCGGGGCGTCGCGGCCGGCGTCCGACGGCCGACCACGGCCGGTATGGTACCGCCATGGCCGACGTGGAGGCACCGGTGCCGCAGCCGACGGCGTCCGGGGAGGCGCCCCGTGCGACGCCCCCGCGCGCCGGGACGGCGTTCTCGCGCGGCCTCGCCTCATGGATCCCCGGGCTCGTGGCGGTGCGGACCTACGATCGCTCGTGGCTCCGTGGCGACCTCGTCGCGGGGATCATCCTCAGCACCCTCCTCGTCCCCGCCGGGATGGGCTACGCGGAGGCGGCGGGCCTGCCCGCGATCACCGGCCTGTACGCGACGATCGTCCCGCTCCTCGCGTACGCCGCCTTCGGGCCGTCGCGGATCCTCGTGCTGGGCCCCGACTCGGCGCTCGCCGCGGTCATCGCCGCGACGATCCTCCCCCTGTCGCAGGGCGATCCCGACCGCGCGGTCGCCCTCGCGAGCGCGCTCGCGATCATCACGGGCCTCCTCTGCATCGCGGCGGGGCTGGCACGGTTCGGGTTCCTCACCGACCT
>CAIYQJ010000162.1 GCA_903928275.1 uncultured Chloroflexota bacterium | reverse complement strand
GGTCGCCGCGTTCCTCGGCGGCACCGACGGGATGCGGCGCGTGGCGATGCGTCTCGAGGCGGCGCCCGCCGTACTCGACGCGGCGCTCGCCGCCGTGGCCGGCAGCGCCATCACCGCCGACGACGCGGCGGTCCTCGGCGCGGCCTGGGGTGAGCTCGAGGCCGGCGACGACGACGAGGCCGACCTCGATGCGCTGGCCGAGGCGGCCGGCGCAGACCCCAACGACCCGAGCGGCGCCCGGATCTGATCGGGAGGCGGTGCTTCCGCGCCGGTCGGGTGACGCCGTCCTGGCGCGATGGTCCTGCGGCGGCGCTTCCGCCGGGCCGCAAGCCCTAGAAGAGGCCCACAACCTCGCCGTTCGCGTCGATATCGATGTTCTCGCCCGCCGGGTGCGACGGCAGGCCCGGCATCGTGCGCATGTCTCCCGCGAGCGGGTAGATGAACCCGGCACCCGCCGAAAGGCGCACGTCGCGGATGGGGAACCGGAAGCCGGTGGGCCGCCCCTTGAGCGACGCCTCGTGCGAGAGCGACAGGTGGGTCTTGGCCATGCAGACGGGCAGGGACCCGTAGCCGAGCGCCTCGTAGTCGGCGAGCCTCTTCGACGCACCGGGAGTGAAGTCCACGCCGGCCGCGCCGTAGATCTCGCGCGCGATCGTCTCGATCTTCTCGCGCAGCGGCATCTCGTCCGGGTAGAGGAGCCGGAAGGCCGGTGCGCCCTCCTCGGCGGCCGCCCACACGGCCTCCGCGAGGTCCTCGGCGCCTGCGCCGCCATCCGCGAAGTTGCGCGTGACCACCGCGTCGCGCGCGCCGGCCGCGATCGCCACCTCGCGGATCGCGGCGTACTCCGCGTCCGTGTCGGTGGGGAACGCATTCATCGCGACCACGACCGGCACGTTGTACTTCCGGACGATCTCGACGTGTGCCGCCAGGTTGGCGGCCCCGGCGCGGACCGCGTCCACGTTCTCCTCGAGCAGCGCCGGGTCGAGCGGCTTGCCGGCAACGATCCGCCCCACGCCGCCGTGCATCTTGAGCGCGCGAACAGTGGCGACGACGACCGCCGCGTCCGGCCGCAGGCCCGACGCGCGGCACTTGATGTCGAAGAACTTCTCGGCGCCCATGTCGGACCCGAAGCCGGCCTCGGTGCAGACGATCTCGCTCGTCGCGAGCGCGACGCGGTCGGCGAGGATGCTGTTGTTCCCGTGGGCGATGTTGGCGAACGGGCCGCAGTGGACGAACGCGGGGCCGCCCTCCAGGGTCTGGAGGAGGTTCGGCTTGATCGCGTCGCGGAGCAGGACCGTCATGGCGCCGGCGACCTTGAGATCCTCGGCGGTGACCGGCCTGCCGTCCCTGGTCCGTGCCATGACGATGCGCCCGAGCCGCTCGCGCAGGTCGCGCAGGTCCGTGGCGAGCGCGAGGATGGCCATGACCTCGGACGCCACCGTGATGAACCACTCGCTCTCCCGCGGGATCCCGTCCTCTCGACCCCCGAGGCCGATGACAGCATGGCGGAGCGCCCTGTCGCTGATGTCCACGACGTGCGGCCAGAGGATCGCGTGGAGGTCGATCTCGAGCGGGTTGCCGTGATGGATGCTGTTGTCGAGGAACGCGGAGGCGAGGTTGTGCGCCGCGCCGATCGCGTGCACGTCGCCGGTCAGGTGGAGGTTGAAGTCCTCCATCGGGATGATCTGGCTGTACCCGCCGCCGGCCGCGCCGCCCTTGATCCCGAAGACGGGCCCCAGCGACGGCTGGCGGATGGCGACGGCGGCCCGCCTCCCGATCCGGTTGAGGCCCTGCGCGAGCCCCACGGTCGTGGTGGTCTTGCCCTCGCCGAGAGGCGTCGGGGTGATCGCCGTGACCAGGACGTACTTCCCGCGCCGGCCCTCGGCCTCCACGCGTCGGAGGCCCTCGAGCGTCACCTTCGCCTTGGCGGACCCGTAGAGCTCGATCTCGTCCTCGCGAAGCCCGAGGTCGCGCGCGACCTCCACGATGGGGCGCGGAGTGACGGATCGGGCGATCTCGAGGTCGGACGGGAAGCTCATCGGGCGCCTCCAATGCACGTGTGAGCCCGGATCCCGGGCGGGGACCCCGGGCACACAGCCCGGAGGAGGATCGTCAGTGGATGGATCGGAGCGGGACCGACGGCCGGCCGCGACCGCGGAGTCTGCCGGCGGAGGCCTGCTCCTCGGCCGCCGT
>CAIYQJ010000161.1 GCA_903928275.1 uncultured Chloroflexota bacterium | reverse complement strand
GCGGTGGCGGAGCAGGCGGTCGTCTCACTGGTCGCGCGAAGGTATGCGCAGGCCCGGCCGTACGCCGGGCTATTGGTCACGGCCCTAGATCCGCGGTCCAAGCTCGATCGCGTGGGGCTCAGCCGCGTGATCGCGACACTCGCCGACCCGGGCCTGCGCCTCGAGGAGGCGATCGAACTTGCGGCGGTCATGATCCGCGAGAGCGCCATAGGGACCTCGCTGACTGCTGCCCCAACCAGCGCGGTGGTCGCCCTGTGCCTCAGCGCACTCGGCACGCGAATGCGAGTCCCCGTGCTGGCCCGGCTCCTTGCCGACCGGCTCCGCGCCCACCTCCGGCTCGTTCCCCAACGCCTCGAACCGCTACTGCGGCTGCTGAGCGAAGCGGAGCAGGAATAGGAGCAGCCCGAGCTCGGGGTTGTCGGCGACCCTTTCACGTGACAGACAGCTCCCCTGACCTCATCGTTCCTCTCCGTACACGTGTAGCGGCGCGAATGCATGCTGACCCAGTCTTGGCTGCCCGGCCATTCGTGTCGGGGTTCTATCGAGGACACACGGAACGAATGGCTCGCGCTACCAGACTGCGACGGCTGGCAGCGCGTCGCTACCAGCGGCCCGCGTCCGGCCCGTGCGGGCTCCAGCCGTCGAGGAACGGCTTGAGGTCGTCGGGCTTGGGCTCCGGGACCTTCGGCACCAGGCGCGAAGGGTCGGCCTGTCCGTGGCCGTGACAAAGTCCCCGCTGGTGGCCACGTAGAAGTCCCCACCCCTCAAGCCCCACCCGGGTGAGTCCCCCGGGGTCACGATGACGGTGTCGAGCCTCATCCGCACCCCAGGGGAACCCCATTGTGAAGTCAGCGAGGGACCAGTTGGACATCCTGTCCGCGTACCGCGAGCTCGGGTCGTACCGGGCCGCCGCGGCGCTGTGCGGGACCACGCACAAGACCGTCCGCCGGGTCGTCGGGCGCCGCGCAGGGGCGCCGCCGGAACGGCCGGCGCGGCCGAGGTCGACGGACCCGCACCGCGACCTGATCGCCGAGAAGGTGCGCGCGACCGGCGGCCGGATCAGCGCCAAGCGCCTGCTGCCGGCCGTCCGGGCCGAGGGGTACGCGGGATCCGCCCGCCACCTTCGCCGGGCGGTCGCCGAGGCCAAGGCGGCCTGGCGGACGTCCCGCCGGGTGTACCGGCCCTGGACCCCGGCGCCGGGCGGGCACCTGGCCGTCGACTGGGGTTCCGAGGGCGGCCTCCACGTGTTCTGCGCGGTCCTGGTCTGGTCGCGGGTCCGGTTCGTGCGGTTCGCGGCCGACGAGTCCCAGGCGACCACCCTCGCCCTGCTCGCCGAGTGCCTCGAGGCCCTGGGCGGCGTCCCGGCGGTCGTGCTGTCCGACCGGATGGGCTGCCTCAAGGGCGGCGTCGTCGCCAACGTCGTCGTGCCGGCGCCCGGGTACCACGCCTTCGCCGCCCACTACGGCTTCCGGCCGGACTTCTGCGAGGCGGCCGACCCCGAGTCCAAGGGCGTGGTCGAGGCGCTCGTCGGGTACGCCAAGGCCGACCTCGTCGTGCCCTCGGGCGGCTGGGACGGCCTCGGCGCGGCGAACCGGGACGCCGCGGCCTGGTGCGCCGAGGTCAACGGCCGGCTCCACAGCGAGACCGCGGCCGTCCCGGCCGAGCGCCTCCTGGCGGAGCGGGCGCTCCTCGCCCCGCTGCCCTCGCTGCGCCCGTCGCCGGCGCCGTCCGCGGCCCGGACCGTCGACCGGCTGCGGACCGTCCGCTACGGGAGCGCCCGGTACAGCGTGCCCGGCGAGCACATCGGCCGGCGGCTCGAGCTCGCGGTCGCGGGCCCGGAGCTCGTCATCAGCGACCGCGGCGGCGAGGTCGCGCGGCACCGCCTGGTCGGCCCGGGCGAGACGAGCCTCCAGGACGCCCACTACGGCGGCCCCGCCGGGGCTCCCGTCCGCGCGGTCCGGCCGCGGACGCCGGGCGAGGTCGCGTTCCTGGGCCTCGGGCCCGTCGCCGAGGCGTTCCTGCGGGCGGCGGCGGCCG
>CAIYQJ010000160.1 GCA_903928275.1 uncultured Chloroflexota bacterium | reverse complement strand
GCGGCGGGGCGGTCGATGCGGCACCGCGCGCGACCGGGGCCGGAGGCGACGCCCGCGGCCCGGTCGCCGAGGGCCCCGCCGGGGTGTCGGTCGCCACCGGCGGCGGCGCCTCGTCGGCGGACGTGGCGTGCACGACCACGCGTCCCGGGCGGCGGAGTCGAAGGACGGCCACGAGCTCCGCGATCCCGGCCAGGCCCGAGACGACGAAGACCCCGGCATACACGACGGTCCCGTAGATGGGGTAGGCCCAGCCGATGAGGAGCGCGACGGGGACGAGGAGGACGGCCCCGAGCCCCAGGTTCGCCGCGACGACCTTGGGGGCCACGAAGCGTCGGTCCTTCTCGGCGAGCACCGCGCCGTACCACGCCTGGAGGTTCGTGCCGCCGATCGTGCCGGCCGCGCCGGCGATCCCCATGACTGCCGCGATCGCGATGATGGCGGCCGCGTGCGGGATGGCGCCGGTCGCCGCGAGCACCGTGACCGCGGCCAGGATGAACCCGCGCAGCTCGCCGACGGCGAGGATCGCGATCGTCACGCGCCGCAGGTCACCGTCGGCCCGGCGCAGGAGCCACGGGACACCGAGCTGCGCGACGGACCCGAGGACGGGGAGCGCCCCGATCGCGGTCGCCGCGGCCGCGGGCGTGCCGAGCGCGAGGAGGAGCGGGATCGTGAGCCCGTCACCCGCGAGGGACATGACCGCGGCCTGCGAGACGCCGACCGCCGCGAACTTCCGATACCGACCGGCGAAGAGACGCCAGTCGGCGATGGCTGCGGGGCTGCGGCGGGAAGGAGACACGGGGAGCCCGAGCATACGCGGCCCCGGGGTGCCTCGCCGGAGCGCACTCCGCCGACCGCGGCTATCCTCGGTCCGGTCGCGCCGCGCGTCGGCGCCCTCGGAGTCATCCCATGCGTCGTCTCGCCGCCTTCGCTCTCGTCACGCTCCTCGTCGCCGCCTGTGGGTCGTCCACCGCGACCGGGTCTCCCGCGGCCACCGGGTCTCTCGCCGCGACCGGTTCCGCGGCTCCGGGCGCGAGCTCCGCCGGCGGACCGGCGACCGCTCCGGGAGGCTCGTCGGCTCCCGTCGGCTCCGCTGCGCCCGCCGGATCGCCGGTTCCCCTCGGGAGTGCGTCCGCGGCGAGCTGCGCGAAGCTCAACGACGCGATCGGGACGGTCGACCTGTACACGCAGCTGCTCTCGCAGGTCGACGCGTCCAACTGGAAGGACCTCACAGGCCCCGCGTCGCCCGTCGGCTTCACCGCCGCCAAACTCGGTGCGGCGATCGCGACGCTCGCCACGTTCCCGGACGCCAACGACCTCTCGAAGAACCTGCAGCGGGTCCAGCTGCTCCTGGCGATCGCCATGAAGGACCCGGCGCCGTTCGGGGCGGGATCCACGGCGGGCGCCCAGCTGACCACGACGGTGCAGAAGCTCTTCGTGCCGATCGGCGTGGCGATGACCAAGCTGCGGGAAGGGCTCGGCTGCCCCGTCCAGTAGACGGTGCCGCACGGTCCGCGGATCACGGTCCGCGCCACGGCCGGGTCCGGCGCACGTCGTACACTCGGCAACGTGAGTGGGGGACTGCGCGTCGGAGCCGAGAACCGTCTCGCGGGCGAGACGAGCCCGTACCTGCTCCAGCACGCGCACGACCCGGTCGACTGGCACCCGTGGGGCCCCGAGGCGCTCGAACGCGCGCGCGAGCTCGACCGTCCGCTCTTCCTCTCGATCGGCTACGCCGCGTGCCACTGGTGCCACGTCATGGCGCACGAGTCATTCCGCGACCCGGTCACGGCCGCAGCGCTCGCCGCCGACTTCGTCGCGATCAAGGTGGACCGCGAAGAGCGGCCGGACATCGACGCGATCTACATGGACGCGGTCCAGAACCTCACGGGCAGCGGCGGCTGGCCGCTGTCGGTCTTCGCGACCCCCGACGGTCGCCCGTTCTACGGGGGCACGTACTACCCGCCGGAGCCCCGGCACGGGATGCCCGGCTTCCGCGACGTCCTGGGCGCGATCGCCGGCGCGTGGCGGGACCGGCGGGCCGACGTGGAACGCGCCGCCGCCGGCCTCACCGAGGCCCTCGCGGACGGCGTGCGGACCCGCGCGGCGGCGGCGATCCCGGGGGCCGCCTCGCTCGCCCGCGCCGTGGCCGAGATGACCGCGGCCGCGGACCCGGTACACGGCGGGTGGGGGACCGCCCCGAAGTTCCCCCAGCCGATGGCCATCGAGCTGCTCCTCCGCCGACTCGCGACGAGGGCCGACGATGCGTCCCTCGCGGTGGTCCGTCGCGCTCTCGGGGGGATGGCGGCCGGCGGCATCCGCGACCACCTGGGTGGCGGCTTCGCCCGCTACAGCACGGACCCGGCCTGGCTCGTGCCCCATTTCGAGAAGATGCTGTACGACAACGCCCAGCTCGCCCGAACCTACCTCCACGCCTGGCAGGCGACCGGCGAGGGGCGGCTCCTCGACGTGGCGACGCAGACCCTCGACTTCATCGCGCGGGACCTGGCCCTCCCCGACGGTCTGTTCGCCGCCAGCCTGGACGCGGACACCGACGGTGCCGAGGGCGCCACGTACGTATGGACCCCCGAGGAGGTCGACGCGGCCCTCGAGGCGGCGGAGGTCGAGTCGGCCGACGTCGAGGTGTCCGACGACGGCCCGATCGGCTACGGCGGGGACGATGCAGGCCGGACCGCCGGCGGCTCGCGCCTCGCGGCCCTCTTCCGTGATGCGTACGGCGTCACCTCGGCCGGCAACTGGGAGGGCCGCACGATCCTCTCGCGGGTCTGCGACGACGACGTGCTGGCCCACCGCTTCGGCCTGAGCCCGGCGGCCGTGCACGCCAGCCTCGCGATCGCCCGCGCCGCACTGCTCGCGGCACGGGGACGCCGGCCCCAGCCCGCCCGGGACGACAAGGCCATCGCCGCCTGGAACGGCCTCGCGATCGCGGCGTTCGCGGATGCGGCGCGCGCACTGGCGGTCCCTGCGGCCGCGGGTCCGGGCGCCGTCTCCGCGTCAGGCGCCCTCGGCCAGCCCGTGGACGCGGGTCGTGCCGCCTCCTACCGGGCGGTGGCGGAGCGCGCTGCGGAAGCCGCGCTGCGGCTCCTCATCGATGGGGGCGGCCGCCTGCGCCGGTCATGGAAGGACGGTCGAGTCGGCGCGCTCGCCGTCCTGGAGGACGAGGCCGACCTCGCCGACGGCTTCCTCGCTCTGTACGAGGCGACGTTCGACGAGCGGTGGTTCCTCGCCGCTGTCGGGCGCGCGACGACGATCCTCGCGCGCTTCACTGACCCGGACGGCGGGTTCTTCGACACCGCGGACGATGCCGAAGCACTCGTGGTGCGTCCCGCGTCGCTGCAGGACAACGCGTCGCCATCCGGCGGTGCGATGGCCGCCGTCGTGTTCCTCCGTCTCGCCGCCTTCACGGGCGAGCCCGCATACCGATCGGCCGCGGAGTCGGCGATCGCGCGGGTCGGTGGCCTGCTCGATCGGTACCCGCTGGCGTTCACCTGGTGGCTCGTCGGGCTCGATCTCCTTGCTTCCGGCATCGCCGAGGTCGCGATCGTGGGTCGCGCCGACGACGCGGCGAGGTCCGCGCTCGTGGCCGTGGCCGACGCTGGATACCGGCCACGCCAGGTGGTGGCGTGCACGAGCGACCCGCACGCGAGTGGCCTCCCGCTCCTCCAGGCGCGTTTCGCGCTCGACGGCCGTCCGACCGCATTCGTCTGCCGCGATTTCGCCTGCCGCCAGCCGGTCACGGAGCCGGCCGCGCTCGCAGCGCTCCTCTCGGCCGGCCGCTGAGACGGGTGCCAGATCGCCTGTTGACAAGTTAGTGAGGACTAACTACCTTACGCGCATGCCCGCATCCACCGTCCACCCCGCTCCCGCTCGAAGCCACGCCGGCGACCGCCATACGGCCGACGAGCGTCGGACCGAGATCGTCGCCGCGGCCGTGCCTGCGTTCGCGGTCGGCGGGCTGCATGGGACCTCCGTGGAGTCGATCGCCCAGGCCGTCGGCCTCACCCAGCCGTACGTGTTCCGCCTGTTCGGCACGAAGCGCGACCTGTTCATCGCTGTGGTGCGCTCCGGCTTCGAGCGGACTCGGCTGGCGCTCGAGGCGGCGGGGGAGATGGCGGGAGGACCGGCGGCCGGTCCGCGTCCGGCGCTCGAGGCGATGGGCCTCGCGTACTGGCAGCTGCTGCAGGACCGCACGCTCCTCCTCATGCAGCTCCAGGCCTACGTCGCATGTGACGACGCCGAGATCCGCGAGGCCGTCCGGCTCGGGTTCGAGTCGATCGTCGAGACGGTGCGCCACCTGTCGGGGGCGCCGGACGACGTCCTGCGACCGTGGCTCGCGCAGGGAATGCTCTGGAACGTGGCCGTCGCGATGGACCTGTCGCGCGAGACCGCCCCGTGGGCCGACCTCTGCCTGCATGGCGAGGTGATGCCTGCCGGCGACTGATCGCGTCCCCCTTTTTTCGTCCCGAAAGTATGTAAGCAGTCACTAAGCGACCAGACACGATCCCGATCGGCAGCCGGGCGTCCCGGGCCACGGGAAGGAGGTACACGGTGAAGCAGCGGAACCACGCCGGATGGGCGTTCGTCATCACTTCCATCGCCCTCTTCATGGCCGCACTGGACAACCTCGTCGTCTCGACGGCGCTGCCGCGCATCCACGCCGACCTCGGCGCGTCGGTCCAGCAGCTCGAATGGATCGTCAACGCCTACACCCTGACGTTCGCCGTGCTGCTCCTCACGGGCGCGGCGCTCGGCGATCGCTTCGGCCGCCGCCGGATGTTCATCATCGGCCTGGCGATCTTCACGACCGGCTCCGCCCTCGCGGCGCTCGCCCCGACGAGCGAGACCCTCATCCTCGCCCGCGCCATCCAGGGTGTCGGTGGCGCGATCATCACTCCCCTCACGCTCACGATCCTCTCCGCGTCGGTCCCGCCGGAGCGCCGCGGACTCGCGCTGGGTGGCTGGGGCGCCGTCGGCGGTCTCGCCGTGGCTCTCGGCCCCCTCGTCGGCGGCGCGATCGTCGAGGGCCTCTCCTGGCACTGGATCTTCTGGATCAATGTCCCCATCGGGCTCGTCGCCATCCCGCTCGCGATCTGGCGACTCCCGGAGACCCGCGGTCCGCGAACCGCGCTCGACCTTCCGGGCCTGGGCCTTGCGAGCGCCGGGCTCCTGGGGATCGTCTGGGGCCTCATCCACGGCAACGGCGACGGCTGGACCAGCCCGTCGATCGTCGCCCCGCTCGTCGGCGGTGCCCTCTGCCTCGTCGCGTTCGTCGCCTGGGAGTCGCGTACGCGCACCCCGATGGTGCCGCTCCGCTTCTTCCGCAGCCGGGCGTTCTCGGCGGTGAACGGCGTGTCGCTCCTCATGTCCTTCGGCGTCTTCGGGGTCGTGTTCCTCCTCGCGCAGTTCTTCCAGGTGGTCCAGGGCTACTCGCCCTTCCAGGCCGGCCTGCGGACACTGCCGTGGACCGCGATGCCGCTCATCGTCGCGCCGATCGCGGGCGTCCTCGTCGATCGGATCGGCGGGCGACCGCTCCTCACGACCGGCATGGCGCTCATGGCCCTGGGCCTCGGCTGGATCGCCGCGGTCACCTCCGCCACCGTCGCCTACCCGGTCATCGTCCCGGGGCTCGTGCTGTCGGGCATCGGCATGGGCCTGTTCTTCGCGCCGACGGCGGCCGTCGTGCTCGGCGCCGTCCACCGCGACGAGGAGGGCAAGGCGTCGGGCGTGAACAACACGATCCGCGAGATCGGCGGCGTGTTCGGCGTCGCCGTGCTCGCGTCCGTCTTCACGGCGAAGGGCGGCTACGGCTCGCCGGAGACCTTCGTCGCGGGACTCGTACCCGCCCTCTGGGTGGGGGCGGCGGTCGTCGCCGCCGGTGCTGTCGTGGCGCTCATGCTCCCCGGCCGGCGGGCCTCGGTGCCGTCCATCTCGATCCCATACCCGGAGAGGGGGTCGGGAGGCCTCGTCCTCGATCCGGTCGAGGTCCGCATCGACCGCTGACCCGACGCCGTGCCCGTCGAACGCCCCGGGGTCCGACTCCGGGGCGTTCGCGCGTCCCGGACCGCGCGGGGCACGGGCGGCTCTGCGGGGCACGGGCGGCTCTGCGGGGCGCGGGCGGCTCTGCGGGGCGCGGGCGGCTCTGCGGGGCGCGGGCGGCTCTGCGGGGCACGGTCTCAGGGCCGCGAGGTCACTACGAGTGGCGGACCCCTCACCGCGCCGGCGTCGTCCTGCTCCGTGGGCCGCGCAGGGCGACCGGCACCACGAGCCGCAGGGCCGTGTGCGTCGCGGAGATGGCCACCATCTTGGTGTCGACGAGCCCGGCCGACTTCGCTGCCGGGATCACCTCCACGTCGCGGAGCGTCGCAGCCTTGCCCTTGCGCGACACGACACAGATTGCACCGCGGTCATCGATGCGCCGCGCCAGGTCCGGCAGGATCGCGAGATCGTCGGGCGAGCCAGCCGCCAGGAAGACGAGGGGCGCGCCGAGTGGCGCCTCGCCATCGATGATGGCCGCGGGGTGCTCGGCAAGGAGGGCGCGGAGGGCGGGATCGTCCACCCCGAGGATCGCGACAGTGGATCCGGGCGCGACCCCGAGCTTGTCGAGGAGGGGACGCGTGCTGATCGTCTCCGGCATGGCGGCAGGGTAACGGACGGAGTCGGACGCGGTCGGGCGCCCCTCGCCCGGCGACCGTCTGACCCGACCCCACGCCGCCGGCCCGCCCGGCCACCAGACATCGCCCGGGGCGCTGCTATGCGGCGCGCCGGCCCGCCCGACCACCACGCATCGCCCGGGGCGATGCTATGCGGCGCGCCGGCCCGCCCGACCACCACGCATCGCCCGGGGCGCTGCTATGCGGCGCGCCGGCACGTCGAGCGTGCGTCCGCGCTCTCCCAGGTTCCGGCGCACGCACGAATGGCGCTCCTGACCATGACGCAGAAGACGATCCATGCGGCGTGCGCCCGGGCCCGCGTGGATACGATCGTCCCGCACGATGAGTGGGGCCAAGCCGCTCCGAGTCACCCGGCGATCGCCCCGGACCGTGTCGGCGACCGCGCGTCGGTTTGGCGCTGGTGGCGGTGCTACGACGAGATAGAACGCCCGTTCTTACCGGGTGCGCCCATCGTATACTCGCTCTCCCGTGGTTCCCCGCTTGCGCCGCCCGCCGGTCCCCACTCCGCCCGAAGGAGGCGGCGCCGCGGCCCGCGCTGCGGACGCCGCGAGCCGCGGGATGGACGCCACTGCCGCCTCACGCGCCGTCCCCGCTGGCGATCCGCTCGCGCGGTTCATGCCGGAGACGCGCGCGTGGTTCGCCGGCGCCTTCGCGGCGCCGACCCGCGCTCAGGTCGAGGGCTGGGCGGCGATCTCCGCGGGTCGTCACACGCTCATCCACGCGCCCACCGGAAGCGGAAAGACGCTCGCCGCGTTCCTCTGGTGCATCGACCGGCTCGTGGCCGAGGCCGCCGCCTCGT
>CAIYQJ010000159.1 GCA_903928275.1 uncultured Chloroflexota bacterium | reverse complement strand
GCGGCCGGAGCGGCGGTCGCCGGAGCGGCGGTGGCCGGCGCGGCCGTGGCCGGCGCGGCCGTGGCCGGGGCGGCGCTGGGGGCGGTGGTCGCGCTGCTCGAGCAGGCCGCGAACACGATGGCTGCGGTCGCCGCGAGGACGCCCAGCTTCCAGACTCTCATGTACTCCTCCTCCTTGCCTCGCGCATCGTGCGCGAGAGATCGCCGGCGGTCCTGAGGAGACGCCCGCCCCGTCCATGGATCCCACGGTGCACTCTCAGGCGGACACGCGATCCGGATGATCCGGCGCGGACCGACCTTCCAGTGCCGTAGATCGGACGGGGTGCCGAGTGGCGTCTCACTCGACCACCCAAGCGATGCCGTATCATAGCGACACCCTGCTCCATTGCAAGCAGCCCCAGGCTCCCCGCCCCACGCACGGCGTCCCGCGGACCGGAGCGCTGCGGTCCGGACCCCCGGTCCGCACTGACGGAGGCGCGCAACGGCAGGGCGGATCGCGCGGACGCTCCACCGGGCCTCGCGCGGTCGCCATGTGCGCCGACAGCGGCGGCGACGACCGTGGAGCGCGAGAGCGACTCCGGTCGGAGCAGCGCGCGGCCACCGTACGGTGCTCGCGGAGGTCGAAGCGGGCTCGTGGACTACCAGGTGCGCGCGGCGCGCATCACGGACATGGAACGGATCGTGAGCATCCTCGAAGCCGCGGACGCGCTCGACGGCCGGACGGGTGCCGGCGCGGACGTGCTGCGTCAGCTCGTCGGGCTGCCGCAGGCGAGCGTGCTCGTCGTCGAGTCGCACCGGCGGGTCGTCGGCGCGGGAGTCCTCGCGCTGCGGCCGTCGGTGGCGGCCGGGGCGAACATCGGGATCGTGGACGTCCTCGGCGCGGATCCCGCGGCGGATGCGGCGAGTGTCATCGACGCGCTGCTCCCGGAGCTGCTCCGTTCCGCGCGAAACAAGGGCTGCTCCCTCGTGGAGGCGGCCACACCGGGTGATCCCCGGCTGCGCTCACGGTGGGAGCGCCACGGCTTCGCGGATGCGGGGCCGCGTCTCATCTGCTCGATCGACAGGCCCTGAGGGGCACCCAGGACGGCCCGCCCGCGCGTCAGCGCGGAGGACGGGCGAGACGCCGGCACGACGCCGGCATAGCGAGGAGCCATCGTTGGGCAAGAACGTCGCCGTCTTCGTGGACGTCGCGAATGTCTTCTACGCGGCCAAGTCAGCAGGCGTGGACGTCGACTACGTCGACCTCCTCAAGCACGCCAGCGCCGGCCGTGACCTGGTGCGCGCCTATGCGTACACGGGGCTGGACCCGGAGAACGAGAACCAGCGGAACTTCCACTCGTTCCTCGCCCGCCACGGGTACAAGGTGGTGAGCAAGGACATCCGCAAGTACGGCGACGGCAAGGTCAAGGCCAATCTCGACATCGAGCTCGTCGTCGACATGATGAAGACGGCCCGGAACCTCGATATCGCGATCGTCGTGAGCGGCGACGGCGACTTCGCGCCGGCGATCCGCGCGGTGCAGGAGATGGGCGTCCGGGTCGAGGTCGTGAGCTTCCGCGGCAACACGAGCTCCGATCTCATCGAGGTCGCAGACCTCTTCACGGACATCACGAAGATCGCGGTGTCCGACCGGTCCGCCGTGCGGGAGCGCGAGGCGGACGAGGCGGACCTGTCGATGACGGTCGTCCCGGAGAAGGAGAGCGAGGGGACCGGGCGGGGCCGAGGTCGCGGCGGGCGGGGTCGACCGCGGGCGGGCGAGCCGGCGCGGGCCGCCGAGCCGCGGCGTGCTGCTGCGTCGGCCGTTTCGAGGGAGCCCGTTCGCGGCCGCTCACGCTCACGCGCAGTGGAGCCCGTCGGGCACATCGAACCCGCGGAGATCGAGGCGACCGAGATCGAGGCGACCCCCGGCGGCGTCCTCGTCGCCCTGCCGGGCGAGCGCCTCTCGAAGGCTCGGCGGGTGGCGGTCGCGCCGGTCGTCGACGTGGACGGCGCCGACGAGCCCGATGACGAGCTCGTCGCTCCCGGCGAGGACGCCGAGGTCGGCGAAGTCGCCAGCGTGGCGGCCGGCGAGGGCGATGCCGCAGGCGACGATCGGCCGCGACGCCGTCGACGGCGCGGCGGACGTGGCCGAGGACGCGGCCACGACGGTGCGCCGGGCGAGGCGCTCGTGGGGCCCGATGATCTCGCGGGGATCGAGACGATCCGCCTCGAGGAGGGAGAGGAGCCCGTCCTGGAGCCGGAGGAGGAGATGGAGATCCCCGCCCCGGCACCGCGGCGGCACGCCGCGTTCGGCTCGGTGTGGGACAGCCAGCTCGGGATGAGCGGACCGCCGGCGGGCAGCCCCGCCCGGACGAGCACGCCGTCCGTCGAGCCGGACGAGCTCGACGAGGACGAGCCCGCGATCCCCGAGTACCTCATCGCCGAGCGCCGACAGGGCCAGGGCGGTCGCGGTGGTCAGGGTAGCCGCGGTGGCCAGGGTGGCCGCGGTGGCCAGGGCAATCGGGCCGGCTATGCCGCCGCGGTGGATCGCGAGCGGTACGGTGGTGGCCGCGGCGCGCGCCCACCCGAGGCGAATCGGGGCGGCCGGCCGGTGGGTGCCGGCAGCGGCGGCGGCAACCAGCCCCGGCCGACGATGCGCAACGACCGACCGGAGCGATCCGGCGATGCGTTCAGCGACGTGCCGCCGGAGATCGAGGCGATGCTTCGGGCACAGCTCGCGGCAAAGCCGCAGGGCCGCACGGATGCGGAGCGGCCGGCGGACGCGCGGCGCGAGCCCCCGGCGTCGGGCGAGAAGCCCCAGGCCCCCAGGGGCCGAGGGCGCGGAGGAAGGGGCGTCGACGCACAGGGCGGCGGCGAGACCCGGGCGGCCGCGGCACCGGCTGCGACCGATGAGACCCTGGGCGGACCCGGCGAGGGTGCGCCCGAGCAAGCGCCCACGGAGACGGGCGTGAAGCCCTCGGCCGCACCGAAGCGGGCGCCGCGCGCCCGCTCGACCGCGGCCGCAGGTCCGGCGGCGGATGCGTCGCAGGTCGAGGCGCCTGCTCCCGACGGAGCACCCAGGCGGGCGACCCGCACGCGGACGACGGCGGCTGCCGGGGCGGACGCCACGCCGGCGGCGGACGACGCCGCACCCAAGCCCCGGCGGGCGCGGTCTGCGAAGGCCACCTCCGGCGAGGCGGTCGCGTCGGCCGAGTCGGCCGAGACGGCGGTACCGGACAAGGCGGCGGCGCCCAGGCGGGCGACTCGCTCCCGGAAGGTGGCGGACGCGGAAGGCTGACAGGCGCGGCCCACGCCGACGGCGACCTGCGCTCGGCGGCAGGACGGTGACGGAGCGGTTCATGACCCGCGGTCATGAGGCCGCGGTGCGCGAGGTGGAAGCCTGGCTGAGAGCCAGGGTCCCGCACGCGATCGTCGTGAGCGGCCCGACGCGGGTCGGCAAGATGACGCTCGCCTTCGATCTCGCCGCCGCCCTGCTCTGCGACGGGGCGGCCGGCGACGCACGGCCGTGCCGGGCGTGCCGCGGATGTCGGCGCGTCGCGTCGGGGAACCACCCGGACCTGCACGTCCTCCGACCCGAGGGGGCCGGGGGGCAGGTCCGGATCGGCGACCCGAAGGATCCGGAACCGGGCACGGTTCGCCACCTCATCGGAGAGCTCGCCCTGCTTCCGGCGGAGGCGTCGGTCCGGATCGGCATCGTCGAGTCGGCCGACCGGATGAACGAGGACGCGCAGAACGCCCTCCTGCGCACGCTCGAAGAGCCGCCGGCCGGGACGGTGATCGTCCTGTGCGCGGATGACGAGGACCGCCTCCTGCCGACGATCCGATCGCGGTGCGTGCGCGTCCGACTCGGTCCCGTCGGGCCACGGGCCATCGAGGAGCTTCTCGCCTCGCGCGGCCTCGCGGATGCGCCGACAGCGGCGCGGCTTGCGCGACTCTCCGGCGGCCGGCCGGGGCTGGCGATCGCGCTCGCGCGCGACCCGGAGTCGGTCCGCGCGGCAGCAGAGCTCCGCCGTCGTCTCATCGATCTCGCGGACGCCGGCCCGGGAGCGCGCCTCGGCGCCTCCGCATCGCTGCTCGGTGAGGCGAAGACGATCGCGCGCGGCGCCGCCGAG
>CAIYQJ010000158.1 GCA_903928275.1 uncultured Chloroflexota bacterium | reverse complement strand
TCCCCGAGTCGCTCGAGCGAGTGCGCTGCTGAGAGGGTCGACTCATTGGGCCTCTTCCGCAGGAACCCACGCAGCACGGACCGCCAGCGATCCGGATGACTTGTCTCAAGCGACAACACAGCCTGCAATGCCTCATCGCCAAGAGTCGCAAGCAACGGTGGGAGTAGGTCGCAGACGAGTGGCAGCAGCCCAATGTCGTCCTCTGAGGCCCGCATCACCGCCCGGTTCCGAGTCTCGCGATTGCCGGCTAGGTCAGCGAGGAGGTCGCAGTAGGCCGCCCAGAGCAACGCGCCACGGCGTCTGGCAAACGTGGCCGCCTGTCGAGCCGTGTCCGCGGCTTCTGGTGCGCGATCGCCGACCGACAGATGCGCAACGACCGCGCGGAGTCGCGAGCTTGCCGCGATCACGGGAGTCATGCGCGTGCCGTCGACCAGTTGCAGCTGCTCGGCGGCCATTCTGTACTCGCCCATCCTGGCGAACGTGTGGGACGCGACCAGCCTGAACGCTGATGCGGCGGCGGCGGGAAGGGTCGGCCATGCGTCAAGAGCGGTCCGCACCAGCTCGGCCGCCGCACTCGCGTCTCCGTAGGCGCCGGTCACGTCAGCCAGTTCCACAGCTGTCTCGGCGGACTCGGCGGGTGGGCTAACGAGAGCAGCCTCTCGCATGGCTCCTTGCGCTTCGGTCCAGCGAGCAGAGTGCGCGAGGATCGCGGCTCGAACAAGAAGTGCGCTGGACCGTTCCGCTCCGTCCTCGACTCGGAGTGCCTGTATTGCCTCATCGGCGGCATCGAGCCCGGCCTGAACCTCGCCATGAGCGAATCGCGCGTATGCCAAGTTCAGGCAAGAGACGCCCCGGAAGTGCGAAGCCTCAGCCTCCGGGTGCTTGCTCAGCAAACTCTCCAGAACCGAAATCAAGTTGACGACCGACCGGTCCTGTGATGACTCCAGAATCGCGGTCATTGACTCGGCGATCTCCGCGAGTTCCACATCCGGCGACATCCCCTTGAGGGCTGCGGCCAATCGGTGAGCGGCAGCCGCATCCCAGGCGGCAAGCTCCACCGACATCAGGTTCGCGGTCGCGAGGTGGCGGTCGGGGCCATCGTCAGGGAATGCCTCGGCCGCTCGTCGAGCGCGCATGAGGGCTTCGTCGACCTGCCCGGCCTGGAGCGCTCGGCGTGAGAGCACGAGGTCGAACCACGGGATGTCGTCGGTCGTCGGAAGCCGCCGGATGAACCCCTCGGCGTCGGCGTAGTCGCCCGTCGACATGATCGAGCGCGTCGCCGAGACCAGGACACGGTGCAGGTCGTCCGCGTCGCCCGCTTCCGCGAAGTGGTACGCGGCGCGCCTCCAGTCGACGCCTTCCGCGGCAAGCGCGATCCTCCTGTGGATGGTCCGGACGCCGGTAGAACCGATGTCACGGCGCAGGCGGGCGACGAGGAACTCCTGGACGAGCGGGTGATACCTGCGCGCGCTCCGGTCCGACTGTCCGGCGGGCCGCGACAGCAGTCCGAGTCGCTCGGCTGCGATGCCTTGCTGCTCGGCGATCGCTCCGTCCACGTCCGCGGCGGTGGCCGCCGCATCCAGCACGACTTCGACGAGCAGGGCGGTGCGCATGAGGTAGGACTGGAGCGCGGGCTCGAGGTCGCCGACGACCTCCTCGGCGAGGTAGTCGTGCAGGGGTCCCTGGGCGGCTGTGAGGCCGCGGATGAATCGCCGGACGTCGGCGTCCGAGCGGTCGCGGATCGCGGCCCGCACGAGGTGCAGCGAGGCAGCCCAGCCCTCCGTACGCAGCTCCAGCGCCGCGAGGGTCTCCCGGTCCAACGGACGCTGGTAGGTCTCGCGGAACAGAGTCTCCGTCTCGACGTGGTCGAAGCGAAGATCGTCCGCGGTGAGGTCGGCTACCTCGCCGAGCGTGCGGAGGCGCGCGAGAGAGACCGATGGCCGCCGGCGGCTGGACAGGACGATCGTGAACCGGTCCGGTGCGCGCGCGACGAGCTCGCGCAGCGCGCGCTGGGCATCCGGGGCGCGGTCGAGCCAGTGGACATCGTCCAGGATGAGGACCGCGGGCGCGTCGGACAGCGTGGCGAGATCGCGGATGATGGCGTCCACGAGCACCTCGGGCGCGGTCCCGAGCCCGCCGACGTCCCGAAGCAGTGCGGCCGTGGCCTCGCCGAATCCTGGCGCCGCCTCTCCGCAGGCCGCGTGGAGGTTGCGGACGAAGGCGACGACATCGCCGTCGTCACGATCGAGGCAGTACCAGATCGTCCGCAGCCGCGTGTGCCGGGAGAAGTCCGCCAGGAGGGTGGTCTTCCCGTATCCGGCATCGGCGACGACCGTTACGATCCGCCGGTGGATCTTGGCGTCGAGCCAGTCGAGCAGGCGCGCGCGCGAGAGGACGTCCCCGCGAAGCTCGGGAGGCCTGGTCTTGCTCAGACGGACGGGTTGCTCGGTCACCGGGTAGTCCGCGGCGGGCGAGGTGGATGACTGGGACGCGTGACCGGGCCCGACAGGGATCCGCGCCCGCGTGTCTGGCATCCCGGCCTGCTGTGCTGCGGACGATACACAGGCCGTGCCTGGTGCAGATGCCCGGGACACAGGCGGGAAGGCGCCGTCGGACGTGGGTCGAGTGGGGCTGGAAGACATGGCGCGGATGGTGACCGTCCCCGATCACCGCTGGATCACCGCGCGCCGGGGCGCCGGGAATCGCCGAGGCCCCGGGAGTCCGGGCGCCGGGAGTGGTCGGGGCGCCAGGGGGTGGTCGGGGCGCAGAAAGCGGTCGCCTGCCGCGAGCGGTCGGGGCGCGGGGCGCCGCAGGTCGCCCCTGCGGCTTCAGGCCTCGTATTCGAAGGAGATCTTGATCTGGACGCGGTATTCGACGATCTCGCCGTTCTCCACGAGCGCTGTGGACTTCAACACCTCGACCTCGCGGATGTTGCGCACCGTGCGAGAGGCCCGGGCCACGGCCTGCCGCGCCGCGTCGCTCCACGACGTGGGGCTGGTCCCGACCATCTCGCGGATGATGAGCACGCCCATGCGCTCGCGCCTCCTGTGGGGCCGGACTCGCGCCGGCTCTCCGCGCGCAGTCTAGGCCGCGCCGGCGACCGCCCGGTCCCCGGTGTACCCGACGAAGCGGGTCTGCCTCTTCTTGAACCAGAGCTGCAGCTCGCCGGTGGGCCCGTTCCTGTGCTTGGCGAGCCGCACATTGATGACCTCGCCGTCCCCGTCGGGGTCGTCGGCCCTCTCCTTCTCCCGCCAGAGGAAGACGACGAGGTCGGCGTCCTGCTCGATGGCGCCCGACTCTCGAAGGTCCGAGAGCCGGGGCTCCCTCGACTCGCGCATCTCGGCCTGTCGCGACAGCTGGGAGAGCGCGATCACCGGGACCTTGAGCTCCCGAGCGAGCGCCTTCAGCCCGCGGGAGATCTCGGAGACCTCCTGGACGCGGTTCGAATCCCTGCTCTGCGAGGTGGCCTGCATGAGCTGGAGGTAGTCGACGACGATGAGGTCGAGGCCCGATTCCGCCTGGAGCCGGCGCGCCTTCGTCCGGAGCTCCATGGCGCTGATGTTCGGCGTGTCGTCGATGTAGATGGGCGCCTCGGACAGGGCGTTCATGGCCGGCGCGATCCGCGCGAAGTCCATCTCCTCGAGGAAACCGCTCCGCAGCCGCTGCGAGTCGATGTTCGCGACGCTCGAGAGGAGGCGAAGGACGAGCTGCTCCTTGCTCATCTCGAGGCTGAAGATGCCGACCGCCTTGCCGTCGCGGACCGCCGCGTGCTCGGCGATGTTCAGCGCGAAGCTCGTCTTCCCGACGCTGGGCCGCGCGGCGAGGACGACGAGGTCGCTCTTCTGGAGGCCCGTGGTGAGCGTGTCGAGGTCCGGGAAGCCCGTGCGGATCCCACTGACCTCGCCGCGATGCTCGTGGAGGTAGTCGAGGCGGTCGTACGCGTCGTGGAGGAGCACGCGAAGCGCCGAGAACCCGACATCAACGCGGCGCTGGCTCACCGCGAAGAGCTCGGACTCCGCGCGGTCGATGGCGCCCTGGATGTCGGCCCCGTCCTCGTAGCCGATGGCGGCGACCTTCCCGGCGGCCGCGATCAGGTTGCGCAGGACGGCCTTGCGCTCGACGATCCGTCCGTAGTGGACCGCGTGGACGGCGGTGGGCGTCCTGTTGCTCAGCGCCGACAGGTACGCACGGCCCCCGACGCCCTCGAGCCGGCCGGATCGCTCCAGGGTCTCCGCGACCGTCACGATGTCGACGGGCTCGCTGCGCTCGAAGAGCTCGAGGATGGAGCCGAAGACCAGGCCGTTGGCCTGGCGGTAAAAGTCCTCGGGCCGCAGGAACTCCGCCACCTCGACCACGGCGTCGCGGTCGATGAGGATCGAGCCGAGGACCGATTCCTCGGCGTCGACGCTCTGGGGCGGGAGGCGGTCGATCATGTGTGACTCCGGGCTGGTGGATGTG
>CAIYQJ010000157.1 GCA_903928275.1 uncultured Chloroflexota bacterium | reverse complement strand
GCCTTCCTCGCGCCGCTGCCGGCGGGGCTGCTCTCCCGCGACCCGGACGTCCGCGGGCGCCTGTCGCGCTACGGCCTCGCCACCGTGGGCGCGGTGGCCGCGATCCCGCGCTCGGCGCTCGTCGCGCGCTTCGGGGTGGCGGAGGGGGGCCTGATCCATGCCCGGGCGAACGGGGAGGAGACGGACCGCTTCGTCCCGCGCCGATCGCCCGGTCGCCTCGCCCTCTCCCTTCCATTGGACCCGCCCGCGGAGGGGATCGAGCCGCTCCGCTTCGTCCTCCATCGCCTCGCCGGCGCGCTCGCGGCCCAGGTCGCCGCCCGGGGTGCGGGGGCCGGCAGCGCGATCGTCCGGGTGGAGCTCGACCGCACGTTCGCGGCGGGCCCTGCCGCCGGGCTGCCGGACATCGTGGTCGAGCAACGGCTGCCGGAGCCCACCGCGGACGCGGAGGCCATCGAGCGCCTGCTCCTCGCTCGCCTCGAGGCTGCGCCGCCGACCGCGCCGGTGGCCCGGGTGGGGCTCGAGCTCGCGGAGGTCGTCCCCGCGACCGGCCGGCAGCTCTCGCTCTTCACGCCGCAGGCGGACCGGTCGGCACGCCTCGCCTGGCAGCTGGCGCGCCTCACGATCCGCGCCGGGGATGGGGTCGTGGGCCGGGTCGCGCTCCGCGACGCGGAGGCCACGCTCCCGGAGGGGCGATGGCGTTGGGTCCCGGTGGATCCGGCCGGTGCCTCGGGTCCTCCTGTGGCAGGCGTGCCGGAGATCGGCGCGCCTCCGCCCGGCACGCCTCCGCCCGGCACGCCTCCGCCGGGCGCGACCGGCGCCTCCGGCCCTCCTGCCGCGAGAGGGGACTCCCGCCCGGGGCGGCGCGCCTCGCCCAGCCCCGGCCCGCGGTCCCGCCCGGGTGATGTCCCGTGACCCGGCTCATGCGCGAGCATCCGGCCATCGAGGTGGAGCTCGACGGGGACGGCGCGCTCGTCGCGATCCGATGGGGCGGGCGCCGCGAGCCGGTCGAGGTGTGCAATCGCTGGCGCGTCGAGGAGGCGTGGTGGGGCCGGCCGATCGCCCGCGACTACTTCAAGGTCGTTGGGTCACGCTGGCTCGCGCTCGTCTACCTCGACCGCGTGGACGGCACGTGGCGGCTCGAGCGTCTCTACGACTGACGAGCCGCGCATGGCGATGGCGCGCGGGCCGCCCCACCCCGGCGCGCGGGCCGCCTCACCCCGGCGCGCGGGCCGCCCCACCCCGCCGCGCGGGGAGATCAGACCCAGCCGGCGGCACCGAGCGCGACGATCGCGAAGACGAAGACCACGAGCACGAGCACCAGCAGCCCGGGGCCCAGGATGTCGCTCGTCCGCAGGTGCATCGCCATCTCCCAACAGTCACGGCCGTCTCGCCCCCGGTCCGCGCGGCCCGCTGGCGTCGACCGTACTGTAGACCCCGGCCGCCTCTCTATCGGATCGGGCAGGCCGTCCCGTACAGGACCTCGATCGCGGTGAGCCCGCCGAGCGGCACGACGTTCACGCGCACGCGACAGCCGGCCGCGGACCCCGTCGCGTCGATCGTCACTCCGCCCGCCTCGGTGGGTCCGCTCCGGTCGACCGGGCGGTAGCCACGCGCGGCGAGCCCGGAGACGATCGCGTCGGCCGTCGCGGCAGCTGCCGCGGACGTCGTGTAGGTGCCGGAGAACGGTCCTTCGGGAAGGTCGGCCGGCGAAGCGCCCGCGGGCAGCGGGAACGATGCCGGGAGCGCGTCCCAGATCTCGCCCCAGGCGGTGGTGGTGCGGCCGGGCGTCCCCGACGGCGCGGCCGGCGAGCCACCCGGCGTGGCGACGAGCGGCGACGCCAGCTCCGCCGTTGGCTCCACGGTCGGGCTCGGGCTGGCACCCGTGGCGGTGCACGCCGCGACGGCGAGGGCGATGAGGGTCGCGAGCACGGCGGTCCGGACGGCCGCCCCGCCGCCTCCGGCCGCTCGCCCCGCGCGGGCCGAGCCGGGACCGGCCGCCGAACGGTGCGTCATCGCCTCACCTCTTCGCGAACGTCGACTTGAGCAGCGTCCACAGCTCGCTCCGGCCGGTGTCCATCCCCAGCGCCCAGATCCCGACGCCGGCGATGCCGGCCGCCTTCGCCAGGGCGTACTTCGCGGTCAGGCTCCGCACGTCCTCGTACCAGACCTGGCGGTCGGTCCTGTGCGCGGTGTCGTGGTACGTGAAGTATGGGCTCGCCGCGGTCGGATCCCACTGCGGCTTGACGGACGGGTGCTTCTTCAGAAACGAGACGACCGCGGCGTACCCGATGCTCCACGCGCCGCCGTTCTTCGAGACGGGCGCGCGGACCGCGGCGCCGGGCCCGGGGAACGCGATCGGCCAGTCGTACCCGAAATACGGCACGCCGAGGATGATCCTGGCCCGTCCGGCCCCCTCGAGGAAGCGCAGGAGCGTGAGGCGCACGTCGCCGCCGGGACCGTCGAGCGGCGCGACCGCACCCGCGACCGGTGAGCCGACCCAGTGGTAGTCGTACGCCATGACGAAGATCCGATCGACGACGCCGGCCACCGCGGCGATCTGGGTGTCGCTGGCCGCCTGCTGGAGGGTGACTGTCAGCTGCGCCTTCGGGTCCCTGGCCCGGATCGCGCGCCCGAAGTCGGCCGCGAAGAGGGCGAATGGCGCGGACAGGCGCTCCGGCAGCGGCTCGAAGTCCAGCACGGCCCCGTCCGCGTGCCGCGCATGCATGAGCGCGACGGCCGCCGCGATGAACTTCTTCTGCGCGGCGCGATCGTGGAGGAAGCCGGTCATCGTCGAGAGCTTGCCGGAATCGAACAGCTGGAACGTCGGGACGACCCGGACGCCCTTCGCGTGGGCGCGATCGGTGATCTGCGCGGCCCTTGTGCTGGTATAGGCCGCGTACCCGCGGCCCGTCGTGTCCGGGGCACCCGTTCGCTTGATGCCGATGCCGAAGATCGCGATCGTCGACAGCAGGTCGTATCTCAGCCCGGCCACGGAGGTCGCGGTCATCTGCCAGTAGGGGAGGAAGCCGAAGACCTCCTGGGTGAGTGGCAGCGGCGCGTCCGACAGCCCGAGGACGGGGCCGGGCCCGGCCTGCGCCGGCGCCCCGACGACCGCGGGGTCCGCGACGACCGGAGCCGATGCGATCGGCGTCGCCGGCGACGGGTCGATCGGCCCCGGGCCGACGTTCGGGAGGGCGACGCTGCGCGCGAGGATGACGGTGAGGACGAGGGTGGCGACGAGCGGCAGTGCGAGCCGGGGCAGCGTGCGACCGCGCCGGACGGTCGGCCTCGCGGCCGCCGCAGGGGCGGAAAGCGGCTCGGTGGTGACGTGGTCGGTGAGCGGACCGTCGGTGGCCATGGGTCTCCGACCGTAGCAGGGTCGGCCGGAACCGTCCCGTCGCGCTCTTGACCGTAGAACATCCGTTCTGTATCATGTGGCCATCGACCAGGGAAATCCCCGGCCGGGCCGCCGGCCGAGGAGGGCAGGTGCCATGCCGTCCCTCCCGTCGTACGCCGAGCTCCATTGCCACACGAGCTTCTCGTTCCTCGACGGCGCGTCCACGGCGGACGACCTCGCGGCACGTGCCGCCGAGCTCGGCCTGACCGGCCTCGCCGTCACGGACCACCACGGGCTGTACGGCGCCGTCCGTTTCGTGGAGGCAGCGCGTGCCGCCGGGGTCCGGCCGATCATCGGGGTCGAGATCGAGCTGCTGGACCCGGCGGTGCCGGACCGGCATGGGCTCGTCGTGCCGTCCCCGCGGCGCCGCATTCGCGGCGGGTCGCGGGCCGTCCCCGCCGCGTCCCTCGTCCCGCTCCCGGGGCCCACCGGACGCGCGGACCATGGCGGCGACGCGCCGAGCCGGGCCGTCGACGGGATCCCCGCCCGGCCGCGCCCCGATCGCCCCCGTCTCCCGGGTCATCGTGACCCGGTCCGCGAGGACCTCCGCGGCGTGGGGGACGCCCAGCGCGGGCCGCACCTCGTCCTCCTCGCCCGCGACGCGATCGGCTACCGGTCGCTCTGCCGGCTCGTGAGTCGCGCGAACCTCGCCGGGTCCAAGGGGCTCCCGCGGTTCACTCATGCGCTCCTCGCCGAGCACGCGGAACGGCTCGTCGCCCTCTCGGGCTGCCGCGACGGAGAGATCGCGCGGCGCCTCCTGGCGGGGGATCGCCAGGGCGCACGGGCCGCGGCGGAGCGGTACGCGTCGATCTTCGGGGCGGACCGGGTGGACAGGGCGGATCGGGCGGACGGCGGCGGCCGACGCAGGGCCCCCGGCGCCGTCGCGGCGGCCGGGTTCGTCCTCGAGCTGCAGCACCACCTCCTCCCGGACGACGACTGGCTCGTCGCGGAGACCGCACGGCTCGCCGGCGAGCTCGGGCTGCCGGTCGTCGTGACGAACGATGTCCACTACGCGCTTCCGGCGGACCGCGAGATGCACGACCTCCTGGCGGCGATCCGACACGGACGCTCGGTCGCGGAGCTCGGTCCCCTCCGGCGGCCCGACGCGGAGTCGTACCTCAAGGGCCCGGCCGATCTCCTCGCGCTCCCGCCGGCCGACCGAGCGACGCGGACGGCCGACCCGCGGACCGCACGCGCCTGGACCGAGGGGATCCGGTCCGCGGCCGAGCTCGCCGCATCGTGCGAGGCGGACCTGCAGCTCGAGCGCTACCGCTTCCCGGGCTTCCCGGTGCCGAAGGGCGAGACGCCGTTCAGCCACCTCGAACAGCTCTGCCACGAGGGCGCCGTCAAGCGCTACCACCCCATGACGCCGGCGGTCGTCTCGCAGCTCGCGCACGAGCTCGACGTGATCGAGCGGACCGGCCTGGCCGAGTTCTTCCTCATCTGCTGGGACCTCATGCGCTTCGCCCGCGAGCGGCGGATCCCGGCGCAGGGGCGGGGCAGCGCGGCTGATTCGATCGTCGCGTACGTCCTCGGGATCACCCGGGTGGATCCCATCCGCCATCGCCTGCTCTTCGAGCGGTTCATCAACGAGGGCCGGACCTCGTACCCGGACGTGGACATCGACTTCAGCTCCGAGCGCCGCGAGGAGGTCATCGCGTACGTCTACGCGAAGTACGGCCCGGAGCACACGGGCATGGTCTGCAACGTCGTCACGTACCGGGCCCGGTCGGCGATCCGCGAGGTGGGGTACGCGCTCGGCTTCCCGCGGCCGCTCGTGGACCGGGTCGCGAAGGCGATCGAGACGTTCGACTCGCGGATGATCCGGCGCGACCTGGAGGCGGAGGGCGGCTTCGAGCACCTGTTCGCGCAGCCGGGCGAGCGGCCGGGCGACGCGCCGCTGCCGGCGGCGGCCCTGTCACTCGTCCCCGCGGTGCCGAACGCGTCGTCGCGTGCGCCGGCCCACCCGCCGGGGGAGATCCGCCCGACGGACGGCCCTGCGCCGGTGCGTGCCGGCGGGAGCCGCCCGGCGATCCGGGGCGGTGCCTTCTCCGACGACAAGGGCGGCCCGGGGGACACGCCGGCGAGCATCGCGTGGCTCCGGTCGGAGGCGGCAAGCCTCGACCGACCCGGACGTCCCGGCGCGCGCGCGGCGACCGCCGCCCCGGCACCGGCCGCGGACTCTTCACCGGCGGAAGACCCGCTCGCCCGGCCGCGCGGTGGCTCCACCGTGGGCATGAGCCCGTGGGAGCGCTGGCTCGAGATGTGCGCCCGCATCGACGGCCTCCCGCGCCACCTGTCCATCCATTCCGGCGGGATGCTCGTCACCGCCGCACCGCTCATCGACATCGTCCCGCTGGAGCGCGCCACGATGCCCGGCCGCGTCGTGGCGCAGTTCGACAAGCGCGACATCGAGACGCTCAAGCTCATCAAGCTCGATCTCCTCGGCCTCGGGATGCTCGCCGCCATGGACGAGGCCCTCCGTCTCATCGAGCACGACTGCGCCGTCTGCCTGGACTTCGATCGCCTGCCGGAGGACATCGACGAGGTCTTCCGGATGCTCCAGGCGGCCGACACGGTGGGCGTCTTCCAGGTGGAGAGCAGGGCGCAGATGCAGACGCTGCCCAAGTCGCGCCCGCGGAACCTCGACGACCTCGTGGTGGAGGTCGCGATCATCCGGCCGGGCCCCATCCAGGGCAACGCCGTCCACCCGTACCTTCGGCGAAGGCAGGGGCTCGAGCCGGTCGAATACCTCCACCCGGCCCTGGAGCCCATCCTCGGCGACACCCTCGGCGTGATCCTCTACCAGGAGCAGGTCATGCAGATCGCGATCGCCGTGGGCGGCTTCTCCGCGGCGGAGTCGGACGGGTTCAGGCGCGCGATGGGGACCTGGCGCTCCACGAAGGAGATGGAGAAGCTCCACGCGAAGTTCGTCACGGGGTGCGTCGGTGACAGCGGCATGCGCCCGGACGATGCCGAGGAGCTGTTCCGGCGGATCGCGGGGTTCGCGTCGTTCGGGTTCGCGAAGAGCCACGCCGCGGCGTTCGCCCGGACCGCGTACGAGTCCGCCTTCCTCAAGCTCTTCTACCCGGCGCAACTGACCACGGGGATCATCAACGCGCAGCCGATGGGCTTCTATCCCGTCGAGGTCCTCGTGAACGACGTGAAGCGCCACGGGGTCGCCGTCCTCCCCGTCGACGTGAACGCGAGCGGGCACGCGACGACGACCGAGTGGGTGGGGCGGCCGGGCTGGGCGCTCGCGGGCCCGGGCGAGCGGCCTGGACCCGGCGAGCCGATCCCCGATGGGGCGGGCATCGCGCGACGGCCGGAGCCGTTCCTGTCGTCGGCGTGCGTCGTCCCCGACCGGCCGGCGCGCGAGCGCTGGGCCGCGGAGAGCGCGCCGGGGTGGGGGATCCGGCTGGGGCTCCACCTCGTGAAGGGGATCGGCGAGGAGCTCGGCGCGAGCATGGAGGCGGAGCGTGCGAGCGGCGGGCCGTTCACGTCGCTCGCGGATCTCGTGGGGCGGACCGGCCTCGCCGAGGAGGTCGTGGAGCGGCTCGTCCGGGCCGGGGCGCTCGACTTCCTGGGTCGGCCTCGCCGCGAGCTCCTCTGGCAGCTCCGGGAGGTCGCGGGGCACGCGCGGGGGCGCGCGTCAGCGGCGGTCGCGCGTCGCGACGGGCCCTCGGCGGGTCGGCCCATGGACCTGCGCCTGCCGCCCACCGCGGCGCCGGACCTCCCGCCGTTGCGTGAGACGGAGCGCCTGGGGGACGCGTACGCCATCCTCTCGGTGGACCCGCAGCGCCAGGTGGTGGAGCTGTTCCGTCCCGCGCTCGACCGGCTGGGGGCGGTCCCGCTCGGGGCGCTCGCGGACCTGCGGCCCGGGCCGGCGCGGATCGGCGGGCTGGTCGTCACGCGGCAGCACCCCATGACGGCGCGCGGCACGGTCTTCCTCGCGATGGAGGACGAGACGGGGATGGCGAACGTCACGCTGTGGCCGGACACGTGGGCGCGACTCCGCGGGATCGTCCGCCGCCACGCGCTGCTCCTCGTGGATGGCACGCTCCAGCGCGAGGGTGGGGTCGTGAACGTCGTAGCGCACGATGCGGTCGCGCTCGGAGAGGCGACCCGGCGCGCCGGTGGCCCGGACCTGCCGGCCGGGGTCCGCCGGATGGGCCACGCCGGGATGCGACGGGGCGGATGACGCCGTTGCGATGCCGTCCGGGGGGCGCCCCGCGACGTGCGGGCGGCGGGCGGCCT
>CAIYQJ010000156.1 GCA_903928275.1 uncultured Chloroflexota bacterium | reverse complement strand
CTCCCCCTGTCGCAGGGCGATCCCGACCGCGCGGTCGCCCTCGCGAGCGCGCTCGCGATCATCACGGGCCTCCTCTGCATCGCGGCGGGGCTGGCACGGTTCGGGTTCCTCACCGACCTGCTCTCCAAGCCCGTTCGCGTGGGGTACATGAACGGCATCGCGCTGACGGTCATCCTGAGCCAGCTCCCGAAGCTCCTCGGCTTCTCCGTCCAGAGCGAAGGGGCCATCCCGGCGTTCGTGGAGCTCTGCCGGAAGATCCTCGAGGGCGCGACCCAGCCCGCGGCCCTCGCGATCGGTCTGGCGTGCCTCGCGATCATCCTCGGGCTCAGGCGGGTGGACCCGAGGATCCCGGGCGTCCTCATCGCGGTCGTCGCGGCGACGGTCGTCGTCTCCGTGGCGGACCTGGCCGGCACGATCCCGGTCGTGGGAGCCGTGCCACAGGGCCTCCCGGGGTTCACGATCCCTGCGATCTCCCTCTCCGACCTCGGGCCGCTGCTCACGGGCGCCGTGGGCATCGCGCTCGTCTCGTTCGCCGACACGAGCGTGATCTCTCGGACGTTCGCGGCGCGGAACGGCTATCGCGTGGACCCGAACGACGAGGTGCGCGGCCTCGGCATCGCGAACCTCGCCGGTGGCTTCTTCCAGGGCTTCCCGGTCAGCAGCTCGGCCTCGCGCACGCCCGTCGCCGAGTCCGCGGGCGCCCGGACCCAGCTCACCGGCGTCGTGGGGGCGGCGATCATCGCGGCCCTGCTCGTCTTCGCTCCCGACCTGCTCCGCAACATGCCGTCGACGGCCCTCGCCGCTGTCGTCATCGCAGCGGTCCTCGGGCTGTTCGACGTCGCGTCGATCGCCCGGTTCGCGGCGGTCCGGCGCACGGACGCCGTCCTCGCCGTGGTCTGCTTCCTCGGCGTCGTGATCCTCGGCGTCATCCCGGGGATCCTCCTCGCCGTCGCCCTGTCGCTGCTCGACTTCGTCCGTCGGGCGTGGGCCCCGCACGATGCCGTCATGGGTCGTGCCGAGGGGGTGAAGGGGTACCACGATGTGACCCGCTACTCACAGGCGAAGCAGATCCCGGGGCTGCTGCTGTACCGATGGGACGCGCCGCTGTTCTTCGCGAACGCGGACACGTTCCGCGAGCGGATCGTGGAGCTGGTCGACGGTGCCGAGACGCCGGTCCGCTGGGTCGTCGTCGCGGCGGAGCCGATCACCGACGTGGACACCACCGCTGCGGACGCGATCGCCGAGCTCGTCACGGAGCTCGGGGACCGGGGCGTGGAGCTGGCGTTCGCCGAGATGAAGGATCCGGTGAAGGACCGGCTCCAGCGGTACGGCCTGAAGGAGTCGATCGGGCGCGAGCACTTCTTCCCGACGATCGGCGCCGCCGTGCGCGCATACCTCGCGAGGACCGACGTGGCGTGGGTCGACTGGGAGGATGCTGGCCGGCCCGCCGGGCCGTCGGGCGAAGTCCCCTGACGAGTGGATGACGCCGGGCGCCGCGGACGGCGCCGCGGTCGGCGCCGTCCGTCGGCGCCGACCCCTCACATCAGATCGACTTGCCGACGGTGCTCAGGACCTTGTTCAGACTGGAGCCGAGGACCCCCAGCGCGGCGATCGCGACGATCGCGATGAGCGCGAGGATCAGCGCGTATTCCGCGAGCCCCTGGCCCTCCTGGCGGGCGCTCCGCACCTGTGCGAGCGCATCCTGCGGAGTCATCGCGGACGTCACCACGAGCAACGCCCGAGCCCAATCGGCGATCATGTTCATCCTCCTGGTGCACCGGAAGGCACGTTCGATGAAGAGATGATGGAGGAACGCACTCCGCCGGCATATGTCTGTGGCCCACGATACCGACGGTCGGTCCCGGGCGCCACCACCCATTCGTACTCGGGGCGGCGGATCAGCCGCCGCAGAGCTCGGCGAGTGCCGCCCCGAGGAGCGCGTACTCGGACGGCTCGTTGTAGAGCTGCGCCGAGATGCGGACGAGCCGGCCCGTGCCCCCCGGGATCGGCAGGACCGGGACTTCGATCCGCCACCGCTCCCAGAGGGCGGCGCTGATCGGGTCCGCATCGAGGGGCGATCGCGAGTCGTGCGGCACGAGGCCGCGGCCGGGAAGCGGGACCGTCGCCATGGAGCCGGTCATCGCGGCGGGTGCGGCCAGCGGCCCCGCGTCCAGGCCCGCGTCGTCGAGGGCGGCGCGGACCGCGTCACGACCGTCGCTCGCCAGGCTGCGGTTCGCCGCCATGACGGCCGGCCAGCCGGCGGTGAGGAGGCCTTCGAGGAGGCCGATGCTGGCGGGGATCGCGAGGTGGGCCGTCGGGTCGTCGGTGCCCGTCCAGTCGGACTCCTTGCGGAAGCGCGACCGCGCCGGGTCCGGATCGTTCGCGCCGTGACTGATCGAGAGCGGCCGGATGCCGTCGTGAAGGTCGCGCCGGACGTGGAGGAACGCGGCGCCCTTGGGCGCGCAGAGCCACTTGTGGCAGTTGCCCGCGTAGTAGCCGGCGCCCAGCGCATCGATGTCGAGCGGCAGCATGCCGGGGGCATGCGCGCCGTCGACGAGCGTCTCGACGCCCTGCTCCCGGAGGAGCGGGACGAGCCGCCCGACCGGCAGCACGATCGCGGTTGGGCTCGTGACGTGCGAGACCATGGCGAAGCGCGTCCGCGGCCTCACGGCAGCCATCACGCGCTCCACGACGGCGTCCGGGTCGGTCACCGGGTACCCGAGCGGGACGACCACGACGCGCGCACCGTCGCGGTCGGCCGCGAACCGGAGCGCATTGACGCTGGCGTTGTACTCGTGGTCGGTCGTGAGCAGCTCGTCGCCCGGATCGAAGCGGACGGAGCGCAGCACGGTGTTGACGCCGGCCGTCGCATTGGCGACCAGGGCGAGGTCATCCGCGGCCGCGCCCACGAAGCGCCCGAGGACTCCGCGCACCTCCGCGAGAGCGGCGTCCAGGTCGCGCGCGAAGAAGCGCACCGGGTCAGCCTCCATCCGGTCGCGCCACCGGCGCTGCTCCTCGAGGACGGCGATCGGAGTGGCGCCGAACGAACCGTGGTTCAGGAAGACCACGTCGGGGTCGAGCGTCCACAGAGCGCGGAACCCGGCGCCCGGGCCCGGGGTCACCGTCCGCCGAGCGCCGCCCGCCAGCCCACCCCGAGTGCCGGCCAGCGCGCCGCGAGCTGGGGCCGGATCAGCGGGATCACGCCGACGAGCAGGGCCAGGCTCCCGTACCAGACCACGGGGAGCGCGAGGAGGCAGGCGACCGGGACGACCCACCGGCGGTCCCCGCGGGCACCCCAGACGAGGATGACCACGGCGATCGGAAGCCGGACGAGGAGCGGGATGGGGATCGATCCGGACGTGACGGCCGTGGAGGGACCAGCCACGAGGACCCCGACCCAGTGGCGCCAGGCATCAGGCAGGACGACGAACGAGACGGCGACGATGGCGAGCGTGGCGCCGAGCGCGATGCCGAGCGACCGCCACTCGCGGCGTACGGCGAACCAAACGAGTCCCACGCCCGGCGTGACCTTCGTGAGGAGCACGAAGGCCCAGGCCGCCGGCCACCGGAAGCCCGCGACGATCGCGAGCGCGAGGAGGATGGAGATGTTCCCGCCCAGGAGCTCGGGCAGGAGCAGGAACCCGACGGGCGCGAGGAGGGCGGGGCCGGCGAGGACGGCGGCCGCGAGCATGAGGATCGCCTCCCACGCGCCGACGAACCCGATCCACGGAAGCGCCCGGAGCGGCGCGATCAGCTGCAGGAAGACGGGCGAGTAGAGATACGCACCGAAGGCGCCGAGCGTCGAGTCGTCGTATGGGTGGCCGAGGAAGGAGGACCAGTAGGGCCGGGCGTCATGCCCCGACCCGAGGGTGGACCATGCGAACGGCTCGGCCCACGCGACGATCGCGACCCACGCGATGGCGAGAAGGATCGCGCCGGCGGCGGCGCCCGCGCGCGACCGCGCGAGGGAGATCGCGGAGACGGCGGCGTCCCGCTCGGCGAGGCGGGCGACGATGTCCGCGGAGAGGTCGGTCACCACCCAATCCTAACTGCCCGGCGGCCGCGAGGAGGGAAGCGGGCGACCAGGACCCCCGGACGAGATGGCGCGGCAGCCGTGG
>CAIYQJ010000155.1 GCA_903928275.1 uncultured Chloroflexota bacterium | reverse complement strand
TCTACGAGGCCGAGGCGACGCGCCTCCAGCAGCCGTAGCAGCTCACTGCCGAGCGCCCGGGCCCGCCGAGGGCGCGTCCCGGCGCTCGATCCACCGCGGACGCCGACGCGCCGCCTCTACTGCAGCCTGATCCGATCGATCCCGGCGCTGGTGAAGAGTCGCCCGTCGCGGATCGCGGCCGTCTCGGCCCCGCGCGAGGCGACGAACGCCGGCCCGTCGCGCCCGAGCAGGAGTCCGGCGGTCGCGAGGGCATCGGCCTCGGTGAGCGTCGTGGCGACCACCGTGAACGAGTCCCAGTGGTCCGCGGCCGCGCCGTCGCGCGCGTCGCGCACGTGGTCGCCCCGCTCGTAGCGACCGCTCGTGGCGACGGCGCCGTCGCGGACGCCGAGCACGAGGACGACCTCCGCCGCCACGTCCGGGTGACGGATCCCCACCCGCCAGGGCTGCCCGGCCTCCGGCTCGCCGGCGCAGGCGACGTCGCCACCGAGGTTGATCGAGAAGCGACGGGCACCGGCGGCGCCGAGCACGTCCGCGGCGCGGTCGCCGGCCCAGCCCTTCACGTACCCGGACGGGTCGAACCGCCCGTCATCGCGGTGCCTCCACGGATCGAACGCGCCGCCCGTGTCGTGTCGGAGCCGCTCACAGGCCGCGAGGACCTCCGCGAGGTCGTCGCTCATCGCCGCGGCGGAGACCTCGCCACGGCCGTAGCGGCTCACCTCGCTCTCGGCGATGAAGGGGCTGAACCGGGCCTCGATCGCTCGCAGCTCGTCGATCGCGGCCTCGACGACCGACGATTCCACGTCCGGATCGCGCACGTCGATCGAGACGGTGGTCCCCATGACGTCCGCCACGGCGTGAGCCACGAGCGCTACACGCGCGCCGAGTCGAGGGCGCTCTGGAGCGACGCCGCATACCCCTGGCTCGTCCAGGTGGCGCCGGAGACCATGTTGATGTTCGCGCTCTGCGCCGCGAGCGCCTCGTCGTGGAGGATCGGGACGGCGAACTGGTCGATGCGGGTCGAACGGCCGCCGCTCGACAGCGAGGTCGGCGTGACGTCGACGATCCTGCCGCCGCTGATCGTCACTCGGACCGCGATGACGCCCCAGGGGATCTGCTCCCCTGTGCCGTCGTACGTGCCGTCACGGTAGGCGCCCACCGCCAGCGCGGGGGTCGGAGCAGGCGTGGCCGGGACCGGTGTGGCCCGGACCGGCGCGGGCGTCGGCGTCGGGGCGGGGGTGGCGTGCGCCCGCGGCTTCGAGGTCGCGCCGGCGGGCGTGGCCGACGGAGCTGCTGTCGCGGTGGATCCCTTGCCGGTCGTGGCTCCAGCCGCGCCCGCCGCTGATCCAATCGCCGAACCAGTCCCCGGACTCGTCGATGCCCCGGCGCTCGGCGCTCCGCTGCCGCCCGGTGCGGCGCTCGGCGTCCCGCCACTCGGCGTCCCGCTCACGCCGCTGGCCCCGCCGCCGGATGCTCCGCCCGCGGCTGCTCCGCCCGGCCCCGCACCTGCGCCCGCCGCGATTCCGGATCCCGCTCCGACCGGGCTGATCGCGATCGGCTTCCCCGTCAGGGCAGGTCCGGGATCGGACGTCTGGAAGGCCACCACGAGAGCGGACCCGAGGAACGTGAACAGGAGGCCGAAGGCCCCTCGACGCGGGATCATCGTGTCGTCTCCATCAGTAGGCGAATCGTTCGGCGTGGATGTGGGCCTCCGGGACCCCGAGGTCGCGCAGGCTGCCGGAAGCGAGGTCCATCAGGCCCGTGGGGCCGCAGATGAAGGCGTCGCGCGAGAGGACGTCGGGGACCATGGCGGCGATCGAGGCCGGCCCGAGCGGGTCCGACGCGGGCGTCCGACCCCGGGGTCCCACGAGGTAGTGGACCGTCGCGCCGCGATGCGCCGCGAGCACGTCGATCTCGTGGCGGAAGATGATCTCGCCCTCGCCGCGGGCCCGGTAGAGGAGCACGACGTCGCCGGGGTCGTATCGGACCCCCTCGAGGATCGCGCGGAGGGGCGTGATCCCGATCCCGCCGGCGATGAGGAGGAAGCCCTTGTTGCGACGGGCCCCGCCGTGCATGGCGCCGTACGGTCCTTCGAGGATCACGCGCGTGCCGGGCCTGATCCACCGGGCGCCCGCGCTCCCGTCGCCGAGCGCCTTGATCGTGAAGCGCAGCGTGCGCCCGTCGGGCGCGGCCGAGAGGCTGTACGGGTGCGCCCGCCACCACGCGTCCGACGTGAGGAAGCGCAGGCGGAACCACTGGCCCGAGCGGACGGGGAAGCGCGACAGGTCATGCCCGCCGATGTGGACCGAGACGACGTCCGGCGCCTCGCGAACCACGTTCGCGACGACGAACCGATGGCGGGCGAAATGCGCGATCGGCAGGAGCCAGCGGTAGATGACGAGCGGGAGGATCGCGACCGCGTAGAGGCCCACCCAGAAGACCTGGGCGACCGGGTCGGTGATGAAGTCCGTGCCGACCGTGAGCTGGTGGAGGAAGCCGAAGGCGATCGCGAGATACGCGTACAGGTGAAGCGCGTGCCACGTCTCGTAGGAGACCCGGCGCCGGGCGTAGCGGATCGACGTCACGGTCACGAGCACGAACAGTCCGAACCCGACGATCGAGCCGAGCATCCCCGGCGTCGTCTGCACGAGCGAGATCGTGTCGTCGACGATCCCGGTGTGCGCGGCGGCCGCGAAGGCGATCGACGAGAAGGCGACGTGCGCGGTCAGCAGCCAGAACACGGCGAATCCGGTCCAGCGGTGGACGACCGCGAGACGATCGGCTCCCACGGTCTGGTCCAGCCAGGGCGCCCGCGACGCCGCCAGCACGCCCACGAGCGCGAGGTAGGTCCCCAGGAGCCCCGTGACCTGGCCGATCCCGGCGACGGGATCGCGCGACAGGCCGCCGTGGCGGGCCCACATGGCGACGACGATCACGCCCACGCCCACGAGCGCCGCCGCGATGTCGCGGCCGGTGATCGCCCACGTCCGGGGCAGCGGGGGATGCCGCCGCGGAGCGGAGGCGGTCACGTCGGTGCCGGCCGGTGACGTCCTGCGGACGGCGGGGGTCGAGGCTATCGGCCTGTCCGCCGGATCGTGCGGGTGCCGCGATCGAGATGAACCATGGCGTCGAGCTCCCAGGGTGCGGGGCGGCCCATGCCGCCCCATCCTGGACCGACTCTAGGCTCGTGCCGGCGGCAGGGCTTGTGTGGGTTCACAGGAACCGCCCGACCTGCATGAGAAACCTCTCACGCGTTCCTTGCGTCGTCCTGAAGGAGCGCGCGGCGTCAGCCGGCGGCCGACGTGCCGCCGCGTGCCGCCGCGTGCCGCCGGCGCGGCGTCAACCCTCGCCCGGTCCGAGGAACCTCCGGATGGCGAGGATCATCGAGTCGGCCCTGTCGAGGGTCTCGCGGATGGCACCCGCATCGAGGCCGCCCGGCGGGTCGCCTTCCGCGAGCAGCCGAAGCTCGTGCGCGTCGAGGAGCCAGCGGTGCAGCTGCGGATCCAGGCGCCGCGTCTTCGCGAACCGGGCGCGGAAGGCCGCGTGGACCGCCGCGTGGTCGTCGGGGTCCACGGCCGCGCCCACGGCCTCGCCCGTGAGGGCGGCCAGCGCCGCGTACACCATGGCGTAGTGGGCGCGGATCGCCGCCGTGGCCGTGTCGCCCGCGGCGACGCTCCGCTCGGCGGTCTCGGAGGAGCGTCGCGCCATCTCGAGAAGGCGCCGCTGGTCCGGGTTCATGCGCGGACTCTTCGGGCCGCCCGGCTCAGCTGCAGCCGCTCGTGCTCCCGCAGTTCAGGCACTTGTAGCAGCTGCCGTTGCGCACCATGATCGAGCCGCACTCGGCGCAGGACGGGGCATCCTCCTGGACGGTGAACGCGACCGACGTGGTGCCGAGCGATGCGCTGAGGGTGCCGCTCCCCTTGCCGTTCCCGTGCACGGTGGCGCCCGGCCTCGCCGGAGCCTGCGGGACCGGCAGCGCCAGCCTCGATCGCGACAACGCGCCGGCGTCCGACTCGACGTCTTCGCCCGTTGAGTCGCCCTCCCCCACGACCAGCGCGGTCGCGAAGGTGGCCGGTGCCGCCGCGACGTAGGACGCCGCGGCGCCCTGGAGGCCGAGCCCCGCCCGGTCGTCCGCGGGGAGGAACCGCGCGCCGAGCCACCGGAAGATGTAGTCCACGATCGACTTGGCGATCGGGATCTCGCTGTTGCCGGTGAAGCCGGACGGCTCGAACCGGACGTGGGCGAACTTGTTCACGAGGTCCCGGAGCGGGACGCCGTACTGGAGAGCGAGGCTCACCGAGGTGGCGAACGTGTCCATGAGGCCGCTGACGGTGGAGCCCTCCTTCGCCATCTTCAGGAAGATCTCGCCCGGCTGGCCCTCCGGGTAGAGCCCCACGGTGATGTACCCCTCGTGGCCGGCGATCTCGAACTTGTGCGTGACCGCCGCGCGCTCCGACGGGAGCCGGCGCCGGTGCGGCTTCACCGCCTCCGCCTGGGCCACCGCGAGCTGGGTCCGCAGTGCCGTGACCGCCTCCGGCTCGGCCGCGCCGGCGTCCTTCTTCCGGCTCGTGGAGAGCGGCTGGCTCCGCTTGGAGTTGTCGCGGTAGATGGCGATGGCCTTGAGGCCGAGTCGCCAGCCCTCGAGGTAGACCTGCTCGATCTCCGGGGAGGTGGCCGCCTCGGGCATGTTCACCGTCTTGCTGATGGCGCCCGAGAGGAACGGCTGGACCGCCGCCATCATCCGGACGTGACCCATCGGCTGGATGGAGCGCACGCCGTTGACCGGCTTGAACGCGCAGTCGAAGACCGTCAGGTGCTCCGGCCGCAGGCCGGGCGCGCCCTCGATCGTCTCGCGCTCGTCGATGAAGGCGACGATCTCCTCGACCTCGGCCGGGGCGTACCCGAGGTGCCGCAGGGCCCCGGGGACCGTGTTGTTCACGATCTTGAGGTAGCCCTCGCCGACGAGCTTCTTGTACTTGATCAGGGCGATGTCCGGCTCGATCCCCGTCGTGTCGCAATCCATCATGAACGCGATGGTGTTGTGGCTCACGAAGCCGTTCGCCACGTACGTCACGTTCGCCGGGACCGACAGGTCGTACGTCAGCTGGTCCGCGCCGAGTGTCGCCGAGGCGATCTCGTCGTAGAAGTAGCCCAGCGACTGGGCCAGCTCGAGATCGGAGGTCCGCTCCAGGAGCGCGGCCGCCGAGCGCCGAGAGACGAGCCCTGTCCTCGAGAGCGAGAGGAGCATCGTCTTCCGGAGGTGATCGTTGTCGGGCGCGAGGCGGTCGACGGTCCGACGGCTGACCGGCACGAGGTCGTAGCGTGCAGCCTGCGGGTGGTGGGCCAGCCCGAGGGCGGTCCGCTTGCGCTCGGACATGAACGAGATCTCGGACAGGAACCGGCCGCCTGCGCTGGCGTTGAGCAGCCGCAGCACGTTGATGGGATTGGCGCCCTTGTGGCCCCGCCCCGGCCGGTCGATCTTGCGGGTCGTCACGAACCCGAGGGCCAGCAGGAGCGTCTGGACGTCCCGGCTGAAGCGGTCCGACACCGTGGACCACGACGCGTACCCGTTGCTCACGTTGCCGTCGGCCTCGAAGAGCCCGCGGACGAAAGCCCGGTAGATGGCCGGGTCATTCGAGTAGAGGACCGCGTCCGGGATGTGCGCCTCGTAGCCCTTGCTGCGGTGCTCTCCGTGCGGGGCGTGCTTGGCGAAGCCGCATGCCTCCCACCACAGGGTCAGGCGGACCGACTGAAGGGCGACCTCCGCGTAGCCCGCCTTCGGGGTGACCGTGGCCTCAAGGCCGAAGAGCCGGCGGCCGAGGTCCACGATCCGGTCGACGACGTCGTCGTCTCCCGCTGTGACGCAGAAGCGAGGGCCACGGGCGTGGAGCGAACCATCGCCCATGAAGTAGCCGACCAGCTCCGCGAGATCCGCCGTCAGGTAGCGCGGGACCATGGTCCGGTGGTCCGAGGTCCAGTACGCCTCGGGGAGCGGCGGGAGCGGGACCTCGCGCGGTTCACCGACCATCCCGCCGAGCATCATGGGCACTCGGTCGCCGGCGCGAAGGTCGGCGAAGCGGCGCCACCGCCAGTCGCCGTTCGCGTCGACCACCCTGATCCGATGGGTCGTGGTGCCCTGGATCCGGTAGCCCCGGGAGGTCTCGACCGAGACGACGGGCTCGGCGCCGTTGACGTAGAACCGGGTCGCATCGCGGGGGCCGTCATCGGTCGCGACCCGAAGGTCAACGGTCTGCCACTTCTCGCCGTCGGGGTTGCCCAGGCCACGAAGCCGGACGAGGCCGCGGTCCGTGAGCACCATGCTGTCGCCGACAAGGCAGCCCGTGGGCGCCAGGAGCGTGGTCTGCGCGTTGCGGTAGCCGTAGCGGGCACCCAGCTCGTACGTCTCGTCCCAGAGGGAGCGGGCGGCGGTGGCCACGTCCGCCGGGACCCCCTGGGCAGGGATCCGCTGCGCCGCCGCGCGGTGCCGGTCGATCACAGCCATGAAGGGCTCGCGGTTCTTCTCGAAGTCGACGAACGGTCCGCCGTGATCGCGCGCGACGACTGCGCTCTGGCGGTACGCCTCGGCGGTCATGATCGACGTGATCGCCGCCGCGTAGGCCTGCCCGTCCGGCGAGTCGTAGGCCAGGCCGCGGCTCATGAGGAGTGCGCCGAGGTTCGCGTAGCCCAGGCCCAGTGGCCGATAGCGGTGGCTGTTCTCCTCGATCTTCGCCGTGGGGTAGCTCGCGTTGTCGACGAGGATCTCCTGGGCCGTGATCGTGAGGCGGCAGCCGTAGCCGAAGGCGTCGACGTCGAGCTCGCCGTCGTCGCCCACGAACTTCATGAGGTTCAGCGACGCCAGGTTGCAGCTGGTGTCGTCCAGGAAGGAAAACTCACTACAGGGGTTCGTGGCGTACTGGCGGTCCGAGGCGGAGACCGGGTTCCAGTCGTTGATCGTGGTGTCGTACTGGATCCCCGGGTCGCCGCAGAGCCACGCGGCATCCGCCATCCGGCGGAAGATGTCGCGGGCCCGGTAGGTCCCCATGGGGGCGCCGTCCACGACCGCGTGCGTGGTCCAGTCGCGGTCCTGCTCCACGGCCCGCATGAAGTCGTCCGTGACGCGCACGGAGTGGTTCGCGTTCTGGAAGGCGACCGACCCGTACGCCTCGCCGGTGAAGGAGGGGTCGTAGCCCTCCTCGATCAGCGCCCAGGCCTTCCGCTCCTCGAGCATCTTGCTGTCGATGAAGTCGAGGATGTCAGGGTGCCCCACGTCGAGGATGACCATCTTGGCGGCGCGCCGGGTCTTTCCGCCCGATTTCACGACGCCCGCGAACGCGTCGTAGCCGCGCATGAACGAGACCGGGCCCGAGGCCGTCCCGCCGCCGGACATCTTCTCGCGCGAGGAGCGGATGGGCGACAGGTTGGACCCCGCGCCCGACCCGAACTTGAAGAGCATGGCCTCCGTCTTGGCGAGGTCCATGATCGACGTCATGGAGTCCTTCACGGAGTTGATGAAGCACGCAGAGCACTGCGGCCGCGTCTCGATCCCCACGTTGAACCAGACGGGCGAGTTGAAGCTCATCTTCTGGTGGAGGAGGAGGTGCGTGAGCTCGGCCTTGAAGGTAGCGAGGTCGTCCGGGGTAGCGAAGTAGTGCTGCGTCTCCCCCCACGCCGCGATCGTGTCCACGACGCGATCGAGGAGCTGCTTCACGCTGGTCTCGCGTCCCGCCGTCCCCACGTGACCGCGGAAGTACTTGCTCACGACGACGTTCGTCGCGAGCTGGCTCCAGAACGACGGGACCTCGACGTCGCGCTGCTCGAAGACGATCCGCCCGGACTCGCTCCCGATCGAGGCGGTGCGGATCTCCCAGGTCACCTCGTCGTAGGGGTGGACGCCGGGTCGGGTCCAGCGTCGCTGGAACGTGAGGCCGCGCACGCCCTCGCCGGTGAACCGGAGGGCGGCCATCGCGTCGGCCGCCGCGCGCTCCGCCGCGATGGCGAGCTCGCCGGCCCGGCGCGCCGCCTCGTCGGCAGTCGCGACGGGCGCCGGGCGATCGGCCGCGCCGGTGCCGTGCGGAGCCTTGCCCCGGCGTGTGGTAGTCGTCGCGTCGCTCGCCGCTCGGGCCATGCCCGCCCTCCTCGTCCGTCCGTCAGTGCCGGTCGTCGTGATCGGCAGCCGGGCCCCACGCCCTCCCGTGTGACCCCCGGCGGCACCGCTGCGTGATGGGCGCGGTGCCGATCCCGGCCGAAGAACACTACGCCCGGGGAAGGGCCACGTCAATCCGCGAAACACAAGATGTAGTGGTACGAAGGTCTCTGCATACGCATATGTTGTATTCATGCGTGGATGCAGACCCGTGGTGCACGACGCTGCATCGGCGCTTCGACCGGGGGTCGCGGGGGGCCTGCCGGCCCCGGCCGCGGGGATGCGCGACCCTGCTGGTGGGGTCCGCGGCCCCGGCCGCGGGGATCCACGACGCCGGATGGTCGCCGCGGTCGGGGCTTCCTAGTTCAGGCCCGAGTAGGCGTGCAGGCCGCTGAACCAGAGGTTGCCGCTGTACGTGACGAGCACCATGAGGAAGCCGACGACGAGGATGAGCGCCGCCGGCCGCCCGCTCCACCCGCGCTGGTTGCGCGCGTGCAGGTAGACCGCGTAGACGAGCCAGGTCACGAGCGCCGCCGTCTCCTTGGGGTCCCAGCCCCACCACCGGCTCCACGCGATGCTGGCCCACCAGCTGCCGAGGACGATCATCGTCGCGAAGATCGGGAAGCCGACGATGACCGCCCGGTATGCGACCTCGTCGAGCGTCCGGTGCGACGGAAGCCACGCGAAGCGGTCCTCGCGGCCCTGCACGAGGTAGCCGACTCCCGCCGCGAAGCTCATCGCGAAGATCCCGTACGCGATCATCGCGAACCCGACGTGGATCGTGAGCAGCGGCGGGTTCTGGAGCGCGGGGACGAGCTGCTCGACCTGCGACGGCAGCGAGAACGCGTAGAGCGCGAGGGCGAGCGCGATGCCGAGCGGGATGGCGCCGAGCGCCCGCACCGGGTACATCTTCGCGAGCACCACGTATCCGAGCGAGATCCCGAAGGCGAACGCCACGGTGAACTCGTAGAGGTTGCCCCACGGACCCCGGCCCACGACGAGCCCACGCAGCAGGAGCGACGCTCCGAGCGCGCCGACGGCCGCCGCGGAGAGCCCCCAGGCGATCGGCGCGATGGCGCTGCGATCGCCGTCCGCGGGATCGGATGCGACGAGCTCGCGCTCCGCGAAGCTCCCGGTGACGACGCCCGCGAACGCCAAATTCGGCTGCGCGATGGCGACCGCGACGCGGCGGCCGTTCGCGAGCAGCACCGCGTGCGCCACGTGCGCGGCGAACGAAAGCGCGAGGAGGATCGTCCCGACGACGAAGAGGTAGAACGCGGCGGTGGCCATGGCGGGGACGCGAGCGGGCCGCGCGGTCAGGCGACCGCGGCGCCCCCCGGCGGGGGCCCGGCCGGCCCGACGATCCGGGCGGGCGCCTGGATCCGGAGGACGAGGCCGCAGCTACCGCAGGTTGAGATCTCCGCGCTGCGATCGACGTGACACATGGGGCACGTGACGGTCAGCGGCGCGCCGTCGTCGCCGCGGATCTCGCCGGCCGGGTAGACCAGGGCCTTCGCCGCGTCGAACGGGAAGCCGGCCGGGAAGAGCGCGGTGCCGTCCGGCCCGATCTCCGCGCGGCGCGGACCGAAGGCGTAGCGGATCCGTGCCCGCGGCTTCCGCACGCCGTACGCCAGCCACGCGACCACGACGACGAAGACGAACAGCCCGACGAGGGGCGCGAGGAAGACCGGGAGGAGGTTGACGAGCGCGCCCCAGTCCGGCGAGATGACCTTCGCCAGGAGGTCCATCAGCTGCGTCCATGCCTGCCCGATCGCGTTCACGGCAGGCATCCTAGCATCCGGGCCTCACCGTGGCGCGGGTCGTGCGGCGGTGCCGGTCGGTCGGCCCCGCGCGCCCGCCGACGACTCCGCTGCGGTCCGCCCGGCGTCAGCCGCGGGCGTCAGCCGCGGGCGTCAGCCGCGGGCGTCGACCGTCGTCCCGCGCCACGTGCCGGTGACCCGTCGCGCGCCCTCGGCGTCGCGGACGTACAGCAGGTCGCCGAGTGACGTCCGGATCCGCAGGCGCATGACGCCCGACCCGTCGATCGTGCCGCTTGCCGCGATCGGGAGGCCCGGCGTCAGCGCGCAGTCCGTCATCGACAGGACCGTGCTGTCGTGACGGTCGACGAAAGTGAGGCGACCGCCGCCGTCGCAGCCCGCCCGGACCGCGCCGCCCGACCAGGACTCGTACGCGGGCAGGGTGGCGATCCAGTCGTCCACCGACGTCGCGAACGCCAGGGGGTCGCGTGCGGCCTTCACGGTCGCCGGCGGGAGCGGCAGGTACGGGTCGGCGATCTCGCCGCGACAGAGGGTGGGAACCGTCGGTGGCAGGTCGCCGCGGACGAGGAGGCCGGTGACCACGTCGTCCACGCACGGGACGCCGCGTCCGTAGATGACGTGCGGGCCGCCCTGCTGGACGACGAGGCGCGCCCCCGGCGCCCGATCCGCGATCCGCACCGCGCCGGTGTACGAGGTGATCGGGTCCGTGTCGGCCACGAGCACGAGCAGCGGGTACGCGTGGGTCGTGATGGCCGCCGGCCGGACGGTCGAGGGTGCCCGCGCCGGCCAGTACGCGCACGGCAGGTCGTCCGTGTAGGCGCGCCCGAGCATGGACGTCCCCACGCCCCCGGCCATCCCGGCGGCGAGGTACGCGGCGGCTCGCTGGTCCGGCGTCCCGTCGAAGTAGGCGTAGTCGGTGCACTCGATGGCGTAGTACGCGGCGTCCGACCACGACGGGTCCGGTGTGGTCGCCAGCGTCTCCGGGCTCACCCCCATGTCGGAGTACAGCAGGCGGAGGGAAGGGTCGAGGTTGCCGCGCGAGGCGGCGGCCACCGCACGCTGGAGCTCCATCCGGCCCCACCGCCCGTAGACCTGGTTGAGCGCCACGGACTCCAGGCTCGTGGCGCCGAACGGACGTCCGGTGGCCTTCCCGGACCCCAGGTGGAACGGGACGTCCAGGACGCCGGTCGAGAGCCGGTCCGCGAGCGCCGTGTACGCGCGCATGGCGTCGCCGCCGACGACATCCGCCCGGCAGGCCGGATCCGCCGTGCAGGCCGCGAGCGTCTTGCGCAGCGTCGTGTCGAACGATCCGACCGCCTCGATGAACATGTCGCTGATCGTCAGGCTCAGGTCGACCGGCCCGTCGAGGATGAGCGAGCGGACGTGGTCGGGATGCGCGAGCGCGTAGGTCTGCACGAGCTGCGTGCCGTAGCTCTCCCCGTACAGGTCGAGGGCCTCGACGCCCAGGTAGCGGCGGAACGCGTCGAGGTCCTCCACGGCCTGGGACGTCGCGAAGTACGGCAGGTCGGCGACGTCGACGCCGGATTCGGCGACGCAGCCGCCCGCGAACGTCTTCGCCGCGTCCATGGCGGCGACGGCCTGCGCTGGGTCGCGCGCGTCGGCCGGGTCCAGGAAGTACGCGGATGCGGCGGTGGGGCACGTGATGCCGTGGGACGACCCGGTGCCGCGCTGGTCGAAGAAGACGAGGTCGTAGTTCGCGACGATCGACGGGTCCATCGTGGACATGTAGTCGTCCGCCGAGAGGATCCCCGCCGAGCCGGGCCCGCCGGTCGAGGTGACCCAGACGCCGAGACGGGCCTCCGTGGCGCGGTGGATCGCGAACGTGACGGACCAGGACGGCTGCTCGCCCGAGGAGACGAAGTGGTCGCGCGGGACCTGGAGGGTCACGCACGTGAACGCGCTGTCCGGGCACGGCGCCTCCGACGTCGGGGGCGCGACCGGCGCCGCAGACGTCGCGGCGGCGGCCGGGGCGATGCGCGACGCCGCGACCACCGGGCTCGACGGGATGGCCGCCACGAGAGCGATGCAGCCCGCGACCAGGACGGCGGACCATGGACCGGCGATCCAGCGCGGACGCCTCATCACGACCTGCCCTTCCGACCGCTCGCGACGGTCATCCATGTGCCGGCGGTCCGCTCGGCCGTTGCCCGCGCTTGGCGTTGCCGGTCTTCCGCGTGGCGCCTCGCCCCGGCTTCCATGCCCGGCGCGCCGCGTCATCGTCGCTGGCGGCCTCGGCCGCGCTCGCGGCGGATGGCCTAGGCGCGCGCGCAGCTCCGACCGAAGGAGCCGCGGTGTGCTGCCGGGCGAAGCGCTCCACGAGCTGCCGCGACCGGACGGTCGTGGCCCCGAGTGCCCGCGCCCGCGAGCCGAGGTCGATGTCGTCGGTGGCGACGAGCGTGCCCACCGGCGCCTCCGCCACCATCCGGACGATCACGTCGTCGGCCGACTCGTGGCGGCTCCAGCGCACGACGAGTCGACTCGAGCGCTCCGGGACGATGGCACCGCCATCGCGGACGCCGTCGAAGACGACGATGATGCGGGTCCGGCTCCCCACGACAGTCCACAGGCGCGCGATGAGCGCCTGGGCCGGCAGGTCGCCGCCGGCGCGCCGCATGGCACCGAGGACGTTGCGGCCGTCGACGATGAATCGATCCGCGCCGAGGAAGGGATCGGGGTGGGGCACGCCCGCAGTGTACGGCTCGCGACCCGGCGACAACGCTCGCGACCCGGCGAGAAGGCTCGCGGCCCGGCGGTCACGCCCGCTGCCCGGCGGTCATGCTCGCGGCCCGGTAGCCACGCCCGCTGCCCGGCAGCGCGCGAGAGGGGCTAGCATCCACCGCGATGCTCCTCCTCCTCGATCTCGACGGGACGGTCTGGCGCGGCACGGAGCCGGTGCCGGGCGTGCCCGCACTGCTCGCCGAGCGCGTCGCCCGCGGAGACACGGTCGTCTACGTGACGAACAACTCCCTGCACCACCGGGCGGCATACGTGCCGCGGCTCCGCGCGCTCGGCGCCCCGGTGACGATCGAGCACGTCGTCACGTCGGCGCGCGCCACCGCCCTGTACGTCGCCGGCCTCGCGCCGCGCGTCGAACGGGTCCTCGTCGTCGGGTCCGACGGGCTCGCCGCCGAGCTGCGCGAGGCGGGGCTGACCGTGACGATGGCCGGCGAGGCGGGGCCGGCATATCGCTCCGGGATGGACGCGACGGAGGCGGCGGGGCGCCCGCAGGTCGTGGTCGCCGGCCTCGACCGGTCCATCGACTACGACCGGCTCGCGGTGGCCGCCGCGTGCATCCGTGCCGGGTCGCCGTTCATCGCATCGAACCGCGACCCCGTCTTCCCCACCGAGCGCGGCTTCGAGCCGGGCGCCGGATCGATCGTGGCCGCGCTCGAGGCGGCGTCGGGGGTCGTGCCCGTCTCGCTCGGGAAGCCCGAGCCGCTCCTGCTGCACGAGGCCGCCCGCGCCGCGGGGCTGCCGCTCTCCGACGCCGTCCTCATCGGGGACAGCCTGCACACGGACATCCCGGCGGCGCGCGCCGCCGGCATCCGCTCCGTCCTCGTGCTCACGGGCGTCGCGCGCGCCGAGCACCTGGCGGCCCTCGAGCCGGGCGCGCGCCCCACGGCCGTGGCCGCCGATGCGGCCGAGCTCGCGCGCGTCCTCGACACTCTCGCCGGCTGAAGCGAGCGAGCCGCCTTCCCGACGGCCCCGGCCGGGGACCGGCCTACCTCGCCGCAGGCGACCCGGCGGCGGGTGATCCCGGCGGGTGAAGCTCCGGGATGCCCGCTGCCCACGTGTCGAAGGAGGCGCGAAGCGGCACGAGGTCGGCCTCGTCGGCGAACGCCACGTCGAGGGCGTGGCGGTCGATCACCCACAGCTCCGGCAGGGTGAGCCCGATCTCCTCGACGGCGCGGACGTACTCGTCGTCGAGGCGGACGTCCGAGACCGTGGGGTCGTCGGTACTGAGCGTGACCGGAACCCCGAGGCGGTGGAGCCGCGCGAGCGGGTGGTCCGCCACGGACGGGACGATCCCCGCCTGCACGTTGCTCGTGGGCGTCAGGTCGAGCGTGACCCGACGCTCCCTCAGCTCGGCGCAGAGAGCCGGGTCGTCGATGGCGCCCGGGCCGTGCGCGATCCTCTCCGGGTCGAGCGCGAGCGCGCGACGGACCTGGCCGGCGCCGCCCCACTCACCGGCGTGGAGCGTGATCCGGAGGCCGCCGGCGCGCGCGGCATCGAACGCGTCGCGGTGGGCGGCCGCGTCCGGGTACCGCTCCTCGCGACCCGCGAGGTCGAACCCGACCATGCCGCGGTCGCGGAACGATGCGGCCGCCTCGGCGACCGCGACGTTGCGCCCCGGATCGTCGGAGCGCATCGCCGTGCAGATGAGACGGGCCGTCGCCCCGGTCCGCGCCTCGCCCTCCGCGGCCCCGCGGCAGACGGCCGCGATCCCGTCCGCGAGCGCGAGGCCCTTGCGCGTGTGGAGCGCTGGCGCCCACCGGATCTCGAGGTATCGCGCGCCCGCGGCCGCCTCGAGGATGACGAGATCGCACGCGACCCGTTCGAGCGCCTCCGCGTCCTGCAGGAGCGCCACGGGCAGGTCGAAGGCGTCGATGAGCTGCGCCTGGTCGCGGCACGGCATCGGGGCCACGAGCGCGGCCGCCATCGTCGCGAAGTCCCGGGGAGCGTCCACCCCGCGCGTCCGCGCGATCTCGAGGGCGGTCGCCGGCAGGACCGCGCCGTCGAGGTGGAGGTGCAGCTCAGCCTTCGGCATCGCCTCCACGAGGCGTCGAAGCGCCGCCGGCGTCATCGCCCCCGGCTGGCCGGTGGCGCCCGTCCCGCGGCCCGTTCCGTCACCCATCCCGCTCGCGGCCGTCCCTGCGACCGCCGAGCTGTCCTGTCCGTCCACCGGCCGATGCTACGATGCGGATGCATCCGTCCGCCACTCCGGGCCGAGGCGGACGGCGGGCGGACCGTTCCGGGCCGGCCGCATGACCACGCGAGGAAGACCGGATGGCCATCGCTCTCGTCACCGGAGCCAGCGGATTCGTCGGCTCGCACGTCGTCCCGGAGCTCGTGGCCGGCGGCCATCGCGTCGTCGCGCTCGTCCGCGACCGGGCTTCCGGTGACGCGGTCATGGCCCGCCTGGACGCCGACCAGCGACGATCGGTCGAGCTGCGGACCGGCGACCCGGTGGCGGGCGCAGGGCTGGCCGAGGCCCTCATCGGCGTCGACGCGACTGTTCACCTCGTCGCGATCGCGCGCGACCGCGATGACGGGAAGAGCCTGGCACGGGTGAACGTCGGCGGCACGGTGCGGATGCTCGAAGCAGCGCGGCAGGCCGGTGTGACCCGCTTCATCCACGTGGGCGCGCTCGGCGTGAAGGACGATCCCGAGCTGCACTACGCGAGCTCGAAGGCGAAGGCCGAGGCGGCGGTGCGCGCGAGCGGGCTCGACTGGACCGTCCTCAAGCCCTCGCTCCTCTGGGGGCCGCGCGACGGCTTCTTCAACATCGTCGCCGACCTCGTCAGGACCTCCCCGATCGTGGTGCCGGTACCCGGCTCGGGGAAGAGCCGCTTCCAGCCGCTCGCCGTCGCGGATCTCGCGATCTGCGTCCGCATGTCGCTCGAGGACCCGTCGACGATCGGGCGGGCGATCGAGCTCGGTGGCCCGCGGTACTGGACGTACCGCGAGATCACGCGGGAGGTCCTCGCCGGGATGCGCCGCGGTCGACGGATCGTTCGGCTCCCCGTGCCGATCATCGGCGCGGTCGCGCGGACGGCAGAGGCTGTCCGCCTCCCGTTCCCGGTCGCGAGCGACCAGCTGCGCCAGCTGCGCCTGGACAACGTGGGCCCGCTCGACGGGTGCTACCGCGCCTTCGGGTTCGTGCCGCGGTCCATGGAGGGCCAGCTCTGGTACCTGCAGGCGAAGAAGCGGGACCAGGATCCGGCCACGGCGAAGCGACCGGCGCCCGGGGCCACTGCCGCGTAGGCGGCGCACGTGCGGATCGAACGCATGCGGCGGCTGGCGTCCCCGATCGCGTGGCTCGTGGTGGCCGTGGCGATCTCGCTCGGGGGCGCGGGGATCGTCGCCGGTGCCGACCACCTGCCGGGGAGCGGCGCGCGGCCGGAGCTGACGGCGACCGCGGACGCCGCGATCGCCCCGGCCCTCGCCGCCGCCGACGCGTCCCTCGCCGTGCTCGAGGCCGAGGTGGGGGCGCTGAGCGGCGCCGGCCGTGACGCGCTGGCGGCTCTCGTGTCGGCCGACGCGGCGGGCGTTGAGACGGCGGTGGCGGCCGGCTACCCGCGCCTCGACGCGATCGACGCCCGCGTCGGGAAGCTCCGCGCCGAGGTCGACGCGATGCCGCTCGGCGGCCCGGACGCCGTGGCCAGCTACTCGCCCGCGACGCTCGCGCACTTCGGTCGGCTCGAGTCCGCGCTCCCGGCGACCGAAGGCCTCAGGGCCGCGTGGGGGACGCTCGCGGCGGGCAGCGTGCCCGCGCTGGATCTGGTGGCGCACCTCACGACCCACGACGCGCGGTCGGGCGAGGCGGCGCTCGAAGGCAGTCACGGGGCGTATGCCGCCGCGCTCGCGAAGCTCGACGCCTCGGGCGCGGAGCTCGCCGCCGCGCGAACGATCCGCGACGACCTGGCGCGGCACGTGGACGTGAGCACGCTCGACTCCTGGATCGCCCGGAACGTCGCGATCGATGCCGCGCTCCGCGACCTCTACACGCGGCTCGTGGCATCCAAAGGACGCGTGACGCCGGAGGTGCGCGCGGCTCTCGCCGGGGTCGACGCGGCGCGAGCGCAGCTTCCGCCCGACACGCGCGCTCTCGTCGTCATCCTCGCCGACATCGCCCGGGGCGGGCTCAACCAGGCCGTCATCACGATCGAGCAGGCGCGGGGCAGGCTCGCGGCAGCTGGCGGGGCGGTACAGTAGGGGGACGCCGCCATCGTCGCCGCGTCGAGCGCGGCGTCCCACGCAAGTGCGGTCGCGGCCGATCGCGGGCGTGAACGACGCACGGATCCTCCCGTCGCGCCGGCGAGACTGCAGCGCGATCGGCCCGGCCGGCCGCCGACCGATCCGGAGGACATGGACCCGATGCACATCCGCGTCGTCACCGACCAGCCGTGGGACGTCCCCGCAGACCTCCTCGCGGTCCCGATCGTCGGCGAGCCCGCCTGGGACGGCACGCTCGGCGAGCTCGACCGTCGCACCGGCGGCGAGCTCCGCGCGCAGCACGCCTTCGGCGAGGTCCGATCGAAGCCGTTCGCCACCGCCCTCGTGGCCAACGGGGACCTGCCCGCGGGTCGCGTCCTCGCGATCGGCGCCGGAGAGGCCGCGACGATCGACCGGCGGGCCGTGGTGCGCATCGGTGCCGCGATCGAGCGTCGCCTGGAGGGCCGCGCGGTCCACACGCTCGCGGTCTCCCTCGGAGACCTGGCCGTCCTCCTCGACGGGGGCGCTTCCGCCGCAGCAGAGCTCATCGCGCGCGGCGTCGTCGAGGGCGGCTTCGACCCGTCGACCATCTACCGCGACGCCGTGGAGTCCGCGCTGCCCGTCCTGGACGAGCTCGTCCTGATCGCGCCCGGCGCCGACGCCGTCTCGGTCGCGGCCGGCGCCGAGCGTGGGCAGGTGATGGGCGAGGGGGCCAACCTCGCGCGGCGGCTCGCGAATCGGTCGGCGAACGACGTGACGCCGCGGGTCCTCGCGGACGAGGCGCGCGCGATCGCGGAGGAGCACGGCCTCTCGATCGATGTCGTGGGCCCGGACCGCGCGGCCGAGATGGGCATGGGGATGTTCCTCGCGGTGGGGCAGGGGAGCGACAACCCGCCCCAGATGATCGTGCTCCGCTCCGGCCCGGAGGGCGCCACCGACGCCCGGGGCCGGCTGCTCGCGCTCGTCGGCAAGGGCGTGTGCTTCGATTCCGGCGGCATCAGCATCAAGTCCGCCGACCGGATGGAAGAGATGAAGATGGACAAGACCGGCGCGTGCACGGTGATCGCGGCGATCGCGACACTGGCGCGACTCGCGCCGGGCACGCCGTTGCTCGCGGTCGCGCCGGCGGTCGAGAACATGCCCGGCCCGCACTCGGCCCGGCCCGGCGACGTCGTGCGCGCCCTCAACGGGAAGACGGTCGACATCATCAACACGGACGCCGAGGGCCGCCTCATCCTCGGCGACGCCCTCACGTACGCCGAGCAGCTCGGTGCGACGCACCTCGTGGACGTGGCCACGCTCACCGGGGCGGTGGCGCGGGCGTTCGGCGAGCTCGTCACCGGCGCGTTCGGGACACCCCAGCCCTGGTTCGACGACGTGATGGCCGCCGCCGCCCGCGCCGGCGAAGCCTTCTGGCAGGTGCCGCTGGTGGACGAATATCGAGCCGACATGGACAGCTGGTACGCCGACCTGACGAACTCCAGCTCGTCCGATGGCGGCCTCGTGAAGAGCGGCCTGTTCATCCGCGAGTTCGTCACCCGCCCGTGGGTGCACATGGACATCGGCGGGACCGCGTACTTCCGGAAGGCCCGTCCGTGGGCCTCGCGCGGCGCCACGGGTACCACGCACGCCACCCTCGTCGAGCTCGCGCTTGCAGGTGCGCGCTGACGTCCGCGGCGCCGGCTGCCGCGACGCCGACCTTCGAGCGGATGGACCGGGCGCGTCCGGGCCATCGGCGGGAGACCGGGTGAGGCCGTGGCCGCGGTCGTGATCGTGCTCGCGATCGGCGGCGGCGCGTGGGGGCTCGTCGCCGATCGGATCGCCGTACGCTGGCCGGCGCACGACGACGGGTCGCGACGCTCGCCGGGCTGGCGGACGGCCGTCGCGGTGCTCGTGGGCTGCGTCGCGATGGGCATGCTCGGCGCGCGCGTCGCCGAGACGGGCACGCTCCTCCTGTTCGGGACCTGGTTCGCCGTCCTCGTCCTGCTGCTCGCGACGGACCTCGACCAGCGCCTCCTCCCGGACCTCATCACGCTCCCGCTCATCCCGATCGCCGCCGCGCTCATGATCCTGGGGCTGAACCCGCTCGTGCGGGGCGAGGAGCTGCTCGCGGTGGTCGCGGCGATCGTCGTGCCCCTCGGCCTCTTCCTCCTGTCGGTCCCGTTCGGGGCGGGGGCGCTCGGCCTCGGTGACGTGAAGCTCCTCGTGAGCGTGGGGCTCCTGGAGGGCCTGGCCCGCACGATCCTCGGCCTGTTCGCCGGCGTCCTCCTCGCCGGCGTCGTCCTCGTGGCGCTGCTCGCCGCGCGCCGCATCACCCTGAAGAGCTACGTCCCGTTCGGGCCGTTCCTCATCATCGGCGCCATGTGGGGCGTCCTGGTCCGGCTGTGATGCCGCGCGGCCGGCGAGGCCCACGGACGGGCATCGCGGGTGGCGGTGGTAGAGTGGGACGAGCCGGAGTCGTCCAGGTCGTGCCCAGCCACGGACGAGCAGCGCCGGCGAGCGTGGAGCCCACCGCGCTGTGGCAGCGCGGCAGAGGAGTCTCGTTCGCAGGATGACGTCGCCCCAGGCATACGGAAGGTGAGGCGCCCGCACATCGGGCGCGGGCTCGCGGCACGACGGGCACGTCTCGTCGTCGTGGCTTGCCTCGTCGCGCTCCTCGCGGGCATGTTCGTCGCGCCGGTGAGCGCCGGCGACCCCCTCGCGGATGCCTACGCGAAGCAGAAGGCGATCCAGGCGAAGATCGAGGCCCAGAAGGCGCAGATCGCCCACCTGCGCGTCCTCCAGGCCGGGCTGCAGACGAACATCGCCGCCACGGCCGCGAAGCTCGACGGCGTGAACGCGAACCTCGCCGACGTCCGGAAGAGTGTCGCGACCACGACGACCCTCGTGAACCAGTCGCGCGACCGCCTCCAGGCGTTGACGAGGCAGGTCAAGGACTGGGACGTCCAGGTCGCCGGGCTCCAGGCGGACATCGAACAGCAGACGCGCCTCCTCACCATCCGGAAGGCCCTGCTCGCCACGCGGCTGCGAGCCGCCTACGTCACGAGCCGCACGTCGGTCCTCGAGACGGTCCTCTCCGCGCAGTCGTTCACGGACATCATCTCGGACGTCTCCTCCTACCTCGACATCTCCGCGCAGGACCAGGCCCTCGCGACCCAGATCGACCGCGAACGCCAGCTCCTCCAGATCTCGCAGCAGTCGGCGGAGCAGGCGCGCTCCACGGCCGACGAGCTGCGCCTCGAAACCCGCGCCGAGAAGCTCGCGGTCGTCGCGAACCTGGCGACGCTCAAGGCTTCCCGCGACAAGCTGAAGAAGCTGGAGGCCGAGACCAGCCGCCAGCTCGGCATCCAGCAGGGCAACTTCAGGCGCGCGAACCTCACCTCGTCGCAGCTCAAGGCGGCGATGAACCGCGAGATCGCCGCCGAGAACGCCCTGAAGGACAAGATCGCCCAGATCATCGCGTCCCAGCAGCTCGGCGGGAACATCCCATCGCAGTACAACGGGTCGCTCGCATGGCCCCTGTCGGGGGTCATCACGCAGGAGTTCGGGTGCACCGGCGTCGAGGCGGAGCCGCCGCTCGGCAACTGCGCGCACTACCACAACGGGATCGACATCGCCACCGGGATGGGCGCGCCGATCCGGGCAGCCGGCGACGGCGTGGTCGTCTTCGCCGGCTACAACCCGTACGACCCCTACCCCAAGGCGGTCATCGTGATCATCGCCCATTCCACCGCGCTGCAGACGTGGTACGCCCACCTGGAGCCGGGCCCGCCGGTGCACGCGGGGCAGAAGGTGGCGCAGGGGCAGGTGATCGGCTACGAGGGCATGACCGGCCGGACCACCGGCCCGCACCTGCACTGGATGGTCGAGCTGGGCCAGTCGTTCCGGAACCCTCGACTCTTCCTGTGACACGTCGGTCCGTCCGCGGAAGCGGAGGTCGCGCGTGCTAGCATCGAGGTCCGGAGGAGAGTCGGGCGGACCGACGACCGGTGACGAGACACGAGCGCGGAGGAGCCCGGCTTGAAGCGCACCCTGAGCGTCATCCTCGCGGGCGGTGAGGGAGCCCGGCTGTCGATCCTCTCGTCGCAGCGGGCGAAGCCGGCTGTCCCGTTCGCCGGCAAGTACCGGATCATCGACTTCGCGCTGAGCAACGTCGTGAACTCGGGCGGCGACAACGTCGTGGTCCTCACGCAGTACAACCCGCGCTCGCTCAACGACCACATCGGCATGGGCCGCCCGTGGGACCTCGACCGGACCACCGGCGGGGTCCGACTCCTCCAGCCGTACATCGCCCAGGGGCGGATCGCGATCTGGTACCGGGGCACGGCCGACGCGGTCTTCCAGAACATGGCAGCGATCGAGCAGGCGCGCGGCGACTGCGTGCTCGTCCTCGCCGGCGACCACGTCTACAAGATGGACTACCAGCCGTTCGTGAACCTGCACCGCCGCCGTCGCGCGGATGTGACGATCGCCGTCCGCCGCGTGCCGATGGCCGAGGCTCCCCGCATGGGGATCCTCGCGATGGACGAGCACGGCAGGGTCACCGAGTTCCAGGAGAAGCCGAAGGAACCCAAGAGCGACCTCGCGAGCATGGGGATCTACGTCTTCTCGAAGCGCGCCCTTCGCGAGTGGCTGTCCGAGGGGCGGCCCGACTTCGGTGGCGACGTGATCCCCGCCATGATCAAGGGCGGCGGTCGCGTATTCGCCTACCGCTTCGATGGCTACTGGCAGGACGTGGGGACGATCCAGAGCTACTGGCGGACGAACCTCGACCTCCTCGAGGAGGCCCCGGCCCTCGACATGTACGACCGCGAGTGGCTCATCCACACGCGGTCGGAGGAGCGCGCTCCGGCGAAGATCGGGCGGACGGCGATGGTCGTCCGGAGCCTCATCTCGCACGGCTGCGTGGTGGACGGGACCGTCGTGAACTCGGTGCTCTCGCCGGGCGTCCGCGTGGAATCGGGCGCGGTCGTCCGCGACTCGATCGTCATGTTCGACGCGGTGGTCCGCACCGGGGCGATCGTCGACCAGGCGATCCTCGACAAGGAAGTCGTGGTCGGTGCGGGGGCGATCGTCGGCGACGGGCCCATCCCGGCCCCGCCGAACAAGCTGGAGCCCGGCGCGCTCATCTCCGGGATCTCCGTCATCGGCAAGCGGGCGGCCGTGCCGCGGAGCGCGCGGATCGGGCGCAACGTCCGCGTCGACCCGGGGGTCCGCGCCGTCGACTTCCCCTCGCGCATCGTCCCGTCGGGCGAGACGGTCACGCGCCAGGAATCGCGGCCGGCACGCCGACAGGCCGCCCGCCTCGTCGAGCGCGAGGCGACGGACGCTCTGGAGGCCGCGGTCGAGGAGGAGCGGGAGATCGAAGGTCCGGGCGTGCCGGCAGCCGACCCGCCGCGCCGCGGCAAGGCCGCGACCCCCCGGCCCGATCGCGGCTGACGCGTGCCGGTCGCCCCTCCCCGGGCGGCGCCCGTCCCGGACTTCGTCGAAGGCTGGCTTCGGGAGCTCGGGATCGACCCTCCCGCTCGCCACGAGCGCGACGGGGCTGCCGCGTGGGACGTCGTCCTCGACGGCCTGCGGCGGTTCGACGTGAAGGTCACGATCATCCTCGAGCCCGACACCGGCGTCGTGGTCTGGGTCCACTACGCCCCGCCGATCGGTGACTCGCGGATCAGGTCGTACCGGAAGCTGCTGCGCTGGAACGACGAGATCCCGTTCGCGAAGTTCGCGCTCGCGTCCGACGATCGACCGATCCTCACGGCCGAGGTCCCGCTGGCCATCCTCGACCGCGAAGAGCTCGGGTTCGGGCTGGCGCGCACCCTCGCGATCTGCGACCTGCTACTCGAGGAGTCGGCGGGCTGGATCTGGGTCGGCGGGCGCATCCCAGCGGCGGGCGATCGAGTGAGCCGCAACCTGTCGCTCTTCTCCCGGTTCGCGGAGCGGCTCGCGCCGCTCGCGCCGGAGCGTCGCTGAAGCCGCGGGCGCTGGGGTACACTCGGCCCCCGATGCATCAAGTCCGCATCCGACCTTCCCGCGAGACCCTCGCCGGCGATTCCGCCGACGTGTACTTCGCGCGCGCCGAGGCCATCCTCGAGCGCGAGGGGATGGATCCCGTCGTCACGATGGAGGTCTTCCCGCGCGACGCGGGCGTCCTGTGCGGGATCAGCGAGGCCAAGACGCTCCTGGCGCACGTCCTCGATGGCGTGGACCCCGCGGAGTTCTCGGTGGAGTCGCTCGATGATGGCGATCTCGTCGAGACGAAGGAGATCGTCCTCCGGATCCGGGCGCGCTATCGCCGGTTCGGGCTCTACGAGACGGCCATCCTCGGGATGCTCGCCCAGTCAACGGGGTGGGCCACCGCGGCGCGCGAGTGCGTGGAGGCCGCGGGAGAGACCCCGGTCATCAGCTTCGGCGCGCGGCACGTCCACCCGGACATCACGGACGTGCTCGACTACGCGGCGATCGTCGGGGGCTGCGTGGGGGCGAGCACGCCGGCGGGCGCCCGACTCGCCGGCCTCAACCCGACCGGGACGATGCCGCACTCGCTCGTCCTCATCTTCGGCGACACCGTGAAGGCCGCCATCGCCTTCGACCGCGATCTCGCGGCCGACGTCCCCCGCATCGTGCTCGTCGACACGTTCAGGGACGAGGCCGAGGAGGCGCTCCGCGTCGCGCACGCCCTCGGCGACCGGCTCTACGGCGTCCGTCTCGACACGCCTTCGGAGCGCGGCCGTGTCACGGCGGATCTCGTCCTCGAGGTTCGCGCCCGGCTCGATCAGGCGGGCTTCGGACACGTCCGGATCGTCGTGTCGGGCGGACTCACGCCGGACCGCATCCGGTCCTTCCGGGAGCGAGGCGCGCCGGCGGACTTCTACGCCGTCGGCAGCCATATCAGCGGCGCCACGCCCATCGACTTCACGGCGGACATCAAGGAGATCGACGGGAGCCCGATCGCGAAGCGCGGGCGGATCCCGGGGATCACGCCCAGCCCGCGCCTGGCGCCCGTCGACCTCTCGGCCTGGAACGGCTGACCCCGCGGCGCTTCCCTGCCGCCGGTGCCCGCCGGCGTCCCGTCGCGTTCCGTGCGACCATCCCGGCATGGATCGACGCGAACCGACCGACCCCGAGCCGGCCCGCGACCTCGGCGAGGCAGACGACCGCGAGAGCCCGTATGGCCTGCTGCGGCGCGGCCAGGAGTTCATGCGCGCCCGGCACTTCGCGCAGGCGGCGGTGGTGCTCGAGCGTGCCGCGCGCATGGAGCCCGGCAAGGGGTCCATCCTCGAGGCGCTCGGCCGGGCCTCGTACAACGCGGGGGATCATGCTCGCGCGGGGCAGGTCTTCACGGAGCTCCTCGAGGTGGATCCGTCCGCGCACTATGCCCACTACGCGCTCGGACAGAGCCTGAAGCAGCTGGGGCGCCCGGACGAGGCCCGCACGCACCTGCGCATCGCCGTCGCCCTGGCGCCGGGGAGCCGTCTCTACGGGTCCGCGCTTCGCCGGCTCGGAGGCGAGGACACGGCGCTCGTCGTCGGCGAAGGTGAACCGGGGAGCCCGGCCGGTGCGGCGGATCCCGCCGGCCCGGCCGTCACGCCCGACGCCCGCCCCCCTGCCGCTCCCACCGAGGGCGAGTCGGCCTGACCCTGGCTCCCGTCCCCGGGTCAGGTGCCGCCGGATCGCACCCGGGCGATCCAGAGGATCCCGACGATCGACTTCGCGTCGGCGATCTCCCCGCGCACCACGGCGGCCACAGCGTCGGCGAGCGGGAGCCGCACGAGCTCGATCGCCTCATCCTCGTCCGGCGGAAGCGCGCCGGCCCCGACCGCCGTGGTCTCCGTCGCGAGGTACAGGTGCATGAGCTCGTTCGTGAAGCCGGGTGCCGAGTAGAAGCGCGCCAGCGGCGTCCAGCTCGCCGCCCGGTGTCCGGTCTCCTCCTCGAGCTCGCGGCGAGCGGCGCCGAGCGGGTCTTCGACGATGCCGTCCGCGTCCACCTCGAGCGTCCCGGCCGGGATCTCCAGGAGCGCATGGCCCGTGGCTGAGCGGAACTGGCGGACGAGGAGGACGCGATCATCGCCGTCCACGGCGATGATCGCCACCGCGCCGGGGTGCCCGGCGACCTCGCGCCTCCGCAGCGACCCATCCGGGCGCGCCACGGTGTCGATGCGGAACTCCAGGTACCGCCCGCGGTGGAGCACCTCGGACGAGACCACGGTCTCGCGGAGGCGATCGTCGGCGTCCCGCTGATCCGACCGTGCGCGCGACACCTCGTCGCGCGCACGGCCCGCGGTGGGTGTCAGCTCGCGGCCGCGGCAGCGGCGGTGAGCGAGAGCAGGGACTCCGAGTCGAAGAGGTGGACCTTGGGCAGGGGGACCGTCAGCGCGAGCGCGTCGCCGGACCGGATCCGGTGCTCGGACGAGAGCATCGCGACGATGTCCCGGCCCGAGACGTTGAGGTGGATGAGCTCCTCGTTCCCGAGGTACTCCACGACGTCCGCGATCGCGGTGAAGCTCGCGCCCGGCTCGGCCTCCGCGCTGATCGCGAAGTGCTCGGGCCGGAACCCGGCGATGACCGAATGCCCGACGCCCGCACCCAGCGACTCGCGCAGCCGCTCCGGCACCGCGAGCGAGATCCCGGCCGCCTCGAGTGTCAGGCCGCCGTCCGCCGTCGGCACGGTGGTCATGTCGACGAAGTTCATCGACGGACTGCCGATGAAGCCGCCCACGAACCGGTTCACGGGGAAGTCGTACAGCTCCTGCGGCGGACCCACCTGCTGGAGGCGGCCCTCGCTCATGACGGCGATGCGCGTCCCCATCGTCATCGCCTCGGTCTGATCGTGCGTCACGTAGACCATCGTGGTCTCGAGGCGCTTATGGAGGCGGAGGATCTCTGCGCGCGTCTGTACGCGCAGCTTGGCGTCGAGGTTGGACAGCGGCTCGTCCATGAGGAAGACCGCGGGCTCGCGGACGATGGCCCGGCCGAGCGCGACGCGCTGGCGCTGGCCGCCGGAGAGCTCCTTCGGCTTGCGGTCGAGGTACTTGCCGAGGTCCAGGATCCCGGCCGCGTCCGAGACCCGCTTCTCGATCTCCGGCTTGGGGACCTTCCGGAGCTTCAGGCCGAACGCGAGGTTGTCGCGCACGGTCATGTGCGGGTAGAGCGCGTAGCTCTGGAAGACCATCGCGATGTCGCGATCCTTGGGAGCGACATCGTTGACGATCCGGTCGCCGATCCGCAGCAGGCCGGCGCTGATGTCCTCGAGCCCGGCGATCATCCGGAGGCTCGTCGTCTTCCCGCAGCCCGACGGCCCCACGAAGACCATGAACTCGGCGTCCGCGATCTCGAGGCTGAGGTCGTCGACCGCGGTGACCTCGCCGTACTTCTTCGTGACGTGATCGAACGTGACCGTCGCCATGGACACCGTCTCCCGTAGCGGGCGCTCCTCACCGTCGCGGACCCCTGCATCCGGCGCCGAGGCGACTCGGACGGGTCCCGTACGCGGTGACGGCGCGTCCGTCGCATCGTAGACGGTCCGGCCGGGCCGGCGCTACCGGAACGCGGGGAGCACCTCGGCGGCGAGGCGCTCGAGGACCTCGAGCCGCGCGAGACCGGGCAGGTCCGACACGATGATGTAGTCCACGCCCGCATCGATGAGCCGGCCGTACGTGTCGATCACCTCCTGGGGACCGCCGACGACCGCATGCGTGCGGTACTCGTGGAGCGGCTGGCCCCGCCGATACCGCTCGGTGAGGGCGGTCGGGTCGTCGCCGGGGCCGAGCAGGGTGGTTTCCACGTCGGTGGACCGCACGAGCGACGCCGGGTCGCGCCCGATCGCCTCGCAGTGGGCGCGGATGACGTCCCACTTGTGCCGGTACCAGCCCATGTCGTCGAGGTGGCCGCCGAAGTTGGTCGCGTCGCCGTACCGCGCTGCCAGCTTCAGCGTGACCTTCTCGCCGCTGCCGCCCACCCAGATCGGCGGGTGCGGGCGCTGCACGCCCTTCGGCTCGTTGATCGCGCCCGACACCCGGTAGTGGACGCCCTCGAACGACGCGTACGGCTCGGTCCACATCGCCGTGATCACCTGCAGGGCCTCGCGGAGCATCGCGAGGCGCTCGGGCACCGGTGGGTACGGGTACCCATACGCGAGGTACTCGTGCTCGTACCAGCCCGCGCCGATCCCGAAGTCGAGCCGGCCGTGGCTCATGACGTCCACGGTGGACGCCATCTTCGCGAGGAGTGCAGGGTTGCGGTAGCCGTTGCACGTGACCATCTGGCCCAGGCGGATCCGGCTCGTGTCCCGCGCGAGGGCGGCCATCGACGTCCAGCACTCGAACGTCGTCTCGAGCACCGGCCTGTGGTACGTGTGGAAGTGGTCGAAGAGCCAGGCGGAGTCGAACCCGAGGCGCTCCGCGGCCTGCGCCACCCGGCTCATCGTCTCGAACTGCTCCACCGGATCCTCGATGTCCACGAGGTCGAGGATCCAGCCCTGGGGCACGAAGAGCCCGAATCGGACGGCCGTCATGGTCGAACCTCCCGCTGCGATCGCATCACGCCGTATCCTGCGCGCCATGACGGACGAGGAACAGGTCCACGCGGAGACGCGCGACGCGTGGCGCGCCTGGCTCGAGGCCCATCACGGCCGGTCGGCCGGGGTGTGGCTCGTCGCCTGGAAGAAGCACACGGGCCGCCCGGGGATCCCGTACGACGAGGCGGTGGAGGAGGCGATGTGCTTCGGGTGGGTGGACAGCAGGCCGCGTCGCATCGATGACGACCGCACCGCCCTGTGGTTCTCGCCGCGCCGGCGCGGGAGCGCGTGGTCGCGCTCGAACAAGGAGCGCGTCGCCCGGATGGAGGCTGCCGGCCGGATGACGGACGCCGGTCGCGCGGCCGTCGAGGCGGCGCGGGCCGACGGGACCTGGTCGATGCTCGACGAGGTCGAGGACCTCGCGGTCCCGCCCGACCTGGCAGCCGCCCTTGCGACGCGGCCCTGCGCACGCGAGCAGTTCGACGGGTTCCCGCGATCCACGCGCCGGGCGATCCTCGAGTGGATCGCGCAGGCGAAGAGGCCGGAGACGCGGGCCGCGCGCGTCGGCGAGACGGCGCGCCTCGCCGAGCGTGGCGAGCGCGCCAACCAGTGGAGGCGACCCGCGTGACCTTCTCCCGACCCGACCCGTCGTCCCTCGCCTGGCACGGCGGCCACGAGTCGCTGCGGATCGAGGCGTGGGGTCCCGATGCGCTCCGTGTCCGGGCCGCCCTCGGCCGTCCCGTCTCCGACCCGCTGGCGGGCGTCGGCGCGTTCCTGGAGCCGGCCCCCGCGCGGGGGCCCATCGAGGTGGCGATCGGGCGGAGGAGCGCGCGCATCGCGAACCGCGGGATCGCGGCCGAGGTCTCGGCGTCCGGCGCGATCCGGTTCGTACGCACCGCTGACGGCCGCGAGCTGCTCGCCGAGGAGGAGCGCCACTTCGCCGGGCCGCCTGCGCGCGCATACGACGAGGGCGCCGGCGATCTCCCGCGGATCGAGGTGAACTTCGCCGCGGCGGATGGCGAGCGCTTCTGGGGCATGGGCCAGCAGCAGCACGGGCGGCTCGACCTCAGGGGCTGCGTCATCGATCTCGTCGAGCGCAACTCGCACGTCGTCATCCCGTTCGTCGTGTCCAGCCGCGGCTACGGCTTCCTGTGGCACTCGCCGGCCACCGGCCGCGTCGAGCTCGCCGAGAACGGGACCCGCTGGGTGGCGGATGCCGCGCCGCAGGTCGACTACTGGATCACCGCCGCAGAGGCGCCGGCCGCGATCCTCGAGCGATACACGGCCGTCACCGGGCGCGCGCCGATGCTCCCCGCGTGGGCTGGCGGGTTCTGGCAGTCGAAGCTCCGCTATCGGAGCCAGGACGAGCTCCTCGCCGTGGCACGGGAGCATCACCGGCGCGGGCTCCCGCTCGCGGTCATCGTCGCGGACGCGGGCCACTGGCCGCTCATGGGCGACTGGCGGTTCGACCCGGTCCTGTGGCCGGACCCGGCGGCGATGGTGGCCGAGCTGCGCGAGATGGGCATGGAGCTCGCCGTGTCGGTGTGGCCGACCGTGAACGCGCTGAGCGAGAGCTATCCCGCCATGCGTGATCGCGGACTTCTCGTGCGGACCGCGCGGGGGCCGCAGGTGCCCACGCCGCTCTTCGACAACCGCCCGGACGGTGCCGTCCACCTCCACCTGTACGACGCGACGAACCCGGAGGCGCGGGCCTTCCTGTGGGACCGCCTGCGCGACGGCTACGGCCGGCTCGGCATCCGTGCCTTCTGGCTCGACGCCGACGAGCCGGAGGTGAAGCCGCTGCAGCCCGACAACCTCCGGTACCACCTCGGCCATGGCTCGGCCGTGCACGACATCTACCCGCTGCTCCACGCGCGGGCGATCCACGACGGGCTCCGGGGCGACGGCCATTCCGACGTGCTCACGCTGAACCGGTCGGCATGGGCCGGCAGCCAGCGATACGGCGCGGCCGTGTGGTCCGGCGACGTGGACGCGACCTTCGACGCGCTGCGGGCGCAGATCCCGGCTGGCCTGAACATCGGCATGAGCGGCATCCCGTGGTGGACGTCCGACGTCGGTGGGTTCAAGGGGGGCGACCCGGACGATCCTGCCTACCGCGAGCTCATCGTCCGGTGGTCGCAGTTCGGGGTCTTCTGCCCGCTGTTCCGCTGGCACGGCGCGAGGGTCACGCCCGGGGCCGCGATGGAGTTCCGCGATCTCGCCGACCTCGGCGATGCGACGCCCGACGCCGACGCGACGCCCTTCAGCCTCGCGGGCCTCACGGGCGGCCCGAACGAGGTGTGGTCGTACGGGGACGAGGCATATGCGATCGTCCGCGACCTGCTGCTCCTTCGCGAGCGGCTCCGGCCGTACATCCTCGAGCAGATGCGCGTCGCCTCGCTGAACGGGTCGCCACCCATGCGCGCGCTCCTGTTCGAGTTCCCGGACGACCCGCGCGCGATCGACGTCGCCGACGAGTTCCTGCTCGGGCCGGACCTGCTCGTCGCGCCGGTCCTCGTCGCGGGCGCCCGCGAGCGCGCCGTGTACCTGCCGGCCGGGGTGCGCTGGCGCGACGCATGGTCCGGCGAGCCCATGCCGGCTGGCGAGGTCCACCTTGCGGCGGCGCCGCTCGACCGGATCCCCGTCTACCTGCGCGACGACGCCCGGCTGCCGATGAGCGCCGGGTAGGGGGCCTCGGGAGCCGACGTGCCTCTCGACTGGAGGCGCCTGGTTCCGATGTGACCACACCGTCGGCTTCGCGCCTGAACGTGTCCTGAAGCCCGCATGCAACGGGTCCGCGCAAGCGTTCGCAGGGGCGAACTCGATCAGCAGGACAGTCGGACGCGCGTCGCCACCGACCACGGGAGGGAAGAGGGTGGGGTGGCCAGCGGGGGTCGAACCCGCGACCTTTGGATCCACATTCCAATGCTCTGCCGATTGAGCTATGGCCACCACCGGCCGCGACGCCCACGACCGCGACGCGCGCGGTCCGCCCGGCATCGGGCACGGGGAGTATAGCGGAGGTCATCGGCTCGTCGGTCCGCGCTGGCCGCCGGTCGTCTTGACCATGTCTTGATGCCCCGCGGCAGACCTGCGGGCGTATCCTCGAAACAACGCGGCGGCCTCGGGGGCTCCCCCTCGACGGTCGCCGGTTGCCTGACTCTCACTCCAGGTCATTCGTGTGCGTCCCGACGGGAGGTCGTGCCGTGCCTGTGGTGCCTACCCGCGACATCCTCGCCCGCGCCTTCGCGGAGCGGTACGGCGTCGCGGCGATCAACATCGTGAACGACCTCACGATGGACGCGGTCCTCGCGGCGGCCGAGGAGCTCAAGGCCCCGGTCATCCTCCAGACGTCGGTGAAGACCGTGAAGCAGACCGGTCTGGACGTCCTCTATGCGATGTGGGTGGAGATGGCCCGGCGGACGACCGTGCCGGTCGCGATCCACCTCGACCATTGCCCCGAGCGCGACGTCATCTCCGCCTGCCTCGCCAAGGGCTGGAGCTCGGTGCTCTTCGACGCGTCGAAGCTCAGTGTCGAGGAGAACAAGCGCCAGTGCATCGAGGTCGTGGCGGAGGCCCGCCGCTTCGGTGCCGACGTGGAGGGCGAGATCGAGGGGTTCAAGCGGACCGAGGACATGACCGGCGACGAGGCGCAGCACGTCCAGTCGCTCGACGTCGTCGTGGACTTCGTCCGCGAGACCGGGGTCGACATCTTCGCCCCGGCCATCGGCAACGCGCACGGGACGTACAAGACGGCGCCCACGCTCGACTCCCAGCGCGTGACGGACATCGTGGAGGCGACCGGGAAGCCCGTCGCCCTCCATGGCGGGACCGGGATGACGCCGGAGCAGTTCAGCGACCTCATCGCGCGCGGCTGCGCCAAGGTGAACATCAGCACCGCCCTGAAGATCGCGTACATGCAGTCCGGCTTCGACTTCATGACGGAGCATCCGGGGGACTTCGACCCGCCCAAGATCTTCACCGCCCAGCACACCGCGGTGAAGGAGATGGCGAAGCACCACATCCGGATGTTCGGCAGCGAGGGCAAGGCCTGGTGAGCACGCTCGTCTTCGATTGCGACGGCGTCCTCGCCGACACCGAGCGCCACGGCCACCTCCCCGCGTTCAACCAGACCTTCCGCGAGTTCGGCCTGCCGGTCCAGTGGTCCGTCGAGGAGTACGGCCGGCGCCTGAAGATCGGCGGCGGCAAGGAGCGGATGGCGAGCCTCCTGACCCCGGAGTTCGTCGCGGAGGCCGGCCTTCCTGCCGATCCGGACGAGCAGGCTGCCGAGATCGCGAAGTGGCACAAGCGCAAGACGGCCATCTACACGGAGATGGTGGCCGCCGGGAAGCTTCCGCCGCGCCCGGGGATCCGGCGGGTCATCACGGCGGCGCAGGACGCCGGCTGGAAGCTGGGGGTGGCGTCCACCTCCGCCGAGGCGGCGGTGCACGCGATCCTCGACTACGCGGTCGGGCCCGAGCGGGCCGCCCGCTTCGACGTCTTCCTCGCCGGGGACTGCGTCCCAAAGAAGAAGCCGGCACCGGACATCTACCTCCTCGCGCTCGAGCGCCTGGGCGTTCCGGCGGGCGACGTGCTCGTCGTCGAGGATTCGCGCAATGGCCTGCTCGCCGCCGTGGCGGCCGGCCTGCGCTGCCTCGTCACGGTGAACGGCTACACGGAGGCGGAGGACAGCAGCGAGGCGATCCTCGTCGTCAGCTCGCTCGGCGATCCCGGCGGCGAGGCCACCGCGGTCATCGCCAATCGGAGCGCGGCCCGGCCCGGCGAGTGGATCACGCTCGACGACCTCGAGGCCTGCATCGCGTCATGAGCGCGCGTCGGTCCCGGCGGCACACATCACCACAGGGAAGGGAGTCCGCATGACAGAGTCGTCTCTCGACGATCTCGATCTCGTCCTGAAGACGATGGCCCGGACGATCGTCGACAACGCGGTCTATTTCGCCGAGCTGGACTCCGTGGTCGGAGACGGCGACTTCGGCTACTCGCTCAGGAGCGGCTTCGAGGTCGTCGACAGCGACTACGACACGTTCGACAAGTCCAGCGTCGGGGCCGTGCTGAAGAAGATCGGCCTCGTCATCTCGGGGAAGGTCGGAGGCGTCTCCGGGCCGATCTGGGGCACTGCGTTCCTCCGGGCCGCCGGGGTCGCCGGGGACCGGACCGAGCTCGCGCCCGAGGACGTCATCGCGATGCTCCGCGCGGCGACGACGGGGATCATGGCCCGCGGGGGCGCCTCGCTCGGCGAGAAGACACTCCTCGACGCCCTCGTGCCGGCGACCGACAGCCTCGAGGCGTCGATCACCGACCCGGCGATGCAGGGCGACCACGGTGTCGCGGCCGTCCAGCGCGCGGCCGATGTCGCCGTGCAGGCCGCCCTGGACACCAAGTCAATGCTCGCTATGCGCGGCCGTGCCGCGTACACGGGTGAGCGGAGCATCGGCTCCGTCGACGCCGGCGCGACCGCGATCGGCGTGATCCTCCAGGCGATCGCGTCGGCATGGCGCGAGAAGTACGGCGAAGGAGAGACCGCGTGAGGAAGTTCCTGAACGAGCCCAAGGCATTCGTCCCCGAGTTCCTCGAGGGCGTCATGCTCGCGAGCGACGGCACGCTCAAGTACGAGCCCAAGTACAACCTGATCTACCGGGCCGACATGCCCAAGAAGGATCGGGTCTCGATCATCCAGGGCTCCGGGTCGGGCCACGAGCCGGCCCACACGATGATCGTCGGCCCCGGCATGCTCGACGCCGCCTGCCCGGGCGACGTCTTCGCCGGCCCGCCGGTCGAGTTCGTCACCGAGACTTCGAAGCTCATGGACACGCCGGCGGGCGTGCTCTACATCGTCAACAACTACACCGGCGACCGCACCGCGTGGGAGATGGCCCGGGAGATCTGCGAGGCCGAGGGCCAGAAGATCGGCTACCTCCTCGTCAACGACGACGTGGCCGTCAAGGACTCCACGTGGACCGTCGGCCGGCGCGGAGTCGCCGGCAACTTCTTCGTCATCAAGGCCGCGGCGGCCATGGCCGACAAGGGCGGCTCGCTCGAGGAGTGCGTCCGCGTCGGCGAGAAGGTCATCGCGAACGTCCGGACGATGGGCGTCGCCCTGTCCTCGTGTACGCCGCCGGTCCGCGGCACGCCGCTCTTCGAGATCGCCGACGGCGAGATGGAAGTCGGCATCGGCATCCACGGCGAGCCCGGCCGCGAGCGGCGCCCCGCCGGCACCGCGAACGAGATCGTGGACCTGCTCCTCGACGCGATCGTCCCCGACCTGCCGTTCAAGGACGGCGACGAGGTCGCGGTCATGATCAACGGCCTGGGCGGGACACCGATCACCGAGCTCTACCTCCTCTACGGCATCGCCCACAAGAAGCTCGCCGAGAAGGGCATCAAGGTCTTCCGCAGCTACGTCGGCGAGTACTGCACGTCGCTCGAGATGGCCGGCGCACACATCTCGCTGCTCAAGGTCGACGCGGAGCTCAAGGAGCTGCTCCTGGCCCCCGCGGAGATCGCCTACCGGGTCTTCTAGGCCACACTCACCGCGCAGCCCATCGACCGCGCCCGGCTCCGGCCGGGCGCGGTCGTCTGTCTGTCGCGCGGCCGGGCACGGCCGAGCGCGACGCTCCGACGCCACTCGGGCCCGTCGCCGGGCCTCCCTGCACCGGTACCTCCGGCGGTGCGTGCTGGCACCTTCGTCGGCTGACCTGCGCACCCGCGCCGGCCTACGGTGGGGATGCCATGGGTCCCGCTGCGTCTCTGCTCCGTGCCTTCGGGGGTCGATTCATCCCTCCGGCCCTCGCGGTCGCCCTTTCGGTGGCCGGCCTGGCATTCCTCCCGGGGCGAGCCGCAGCGTGGACCCCCGGCGCCTTCAACGCGAGCTCCGAGTCGCTGCTCGTGTCGCTCACGAACCAGGCTCGCGCGGCCGCCGGGCAGCCAGCACTCCGCGTGGACGGCACGCTGTCCGCCGTCGCCCGGTGGCGGAGCCAGGACATGATCGACCGGGACTACTTCAGCCACTCGATCCCCGGCGCCGGTGACGTCTTCGGGGAGCTCGATCGCCGCGGCTACTGCTACACGCTCGCCGGCGAGAACATCGGGTGGAACACGTACCCGGACGACCAGGCCACCGGCGAGATCCAGAGCATGTTCATGAACTCCCCGGGTCACCGCGAGAACATCCTCGGGCCGGCCTGGAGCGTTGTCGGCGTCGGCGCCTACTCCGGCGACGGCGACAAGAAGATGTGGACGGTGCTGTTCGCGGCTCCCTGCGGCGCGCCGCCCGCGCCCACGCCGAAGCCGACACCGAAACCCACGCCGAAGCCCACGCCGAAGCCCACGCCGAGCCCGGCGCCACCGGCCTCTTCCAGTCCCGTGGAAGGCTCCACCGCCCGGCCGACGGTCGGACCGACGCCTGTGCCGACCGTCGCCCCGACCCCGACCCCACAGCCCACGCCGTCGCCGACGTCGGAGCCGACCGTTGCCCCGACCCCACAGCCCACGCCGTCGCCGACGCCGGAGCCGACCCTCGCTCCCACGCCATCAGCCGAGCTCTCACCGCCGCCCTCCGTCGAGCCGTCGGCCGCGCCGGCCGCGTCCGCCGGGCCGGGCGCCTATCCGCCCGGCGTGAGCCTGCGCGTCCTGCCGCTGCCGGGGCAGCAGGGGCTCGTGGAGTCGCTCGTGTCGTTCGTCCTGGCGAGCCTGTTCGGGTTCTGATGTCCGCCGTGGGACCGCGCCGCCGGGCAGCCCGCCGCTCCCGCTGGCCGGTAGACTGGCCCCGATGAGCGAGGTGACCGTGAGCTCCGTGCAGGTGCCCATCCTCGAGGCGCGCGACCTCACCAAGCAGTACGTCGTGGGCGACCACGCGGTGGAGGCGCTCCGCGGCGTATCCCTCTCGGTGGCGCCCGGCGAGTTCGTCGCGTTCATGGGGCCCAGCGGCTCGGGCAAGAGCACGCTGCTCCAGATCCTCGGCGGGCTCGACCGCCCCACGTCGGGCCACGTCGTCCTGGAGGGCCGCGACATCAGCGGCCTCACCGACACGGAAGCCACCCGCCTGCGGCGCGAATCCACCGGCTTCGTCTTCCAGTTCTTCAACCTCATCCCTCTCCTCGACGTCCGCGAGAACGTGGGGCTGCCGTTCACGATCGCCGGGACCGATCCCACGCGCGGCGAGCTGCGCGATCGCGTGCAGGCGGCGATCGACGCGGTGGACCTCACGGGCAAGGAGCGCAACCGGCCCGACCAGCTCTCCGCGGGCGAGCAGCAGCGTGTCGCGGTGGCCCGCGCGCTCGTCACGCGCCCAGCGCTCGTCCTCGCGGACGAGCCGACCGGCAACCTCGACTTCGCTACCGGCACCGAGGTGCTCGAGGTCCTGCTCCGCTCCTGCCACGAGCAGGGCCAGACGATCGTCCTCGTGACCCACGACGCGAAGGCCGCCGCGTACGCGGACCGCGTCTTCGTCTTCGTCGACGGCCGCGTCGGCGACGAGATCGTCCTCGGCCGTCGGGCGGAGCACTCCGCCACCCCGCTCATCGCCCGGCTCGCCCAGCTCGGGCTCTGACCGGTGCGAAGCCTCGCGTCGCTCGCCTGGCGCAGCCTCGCGGCACGACGACTGCGCACGATCCTCACGGTGCTCGGCGTCGCGCTCGGCGTCGCCGTCTTCTTCGCGACGCAGACCACGAACGCGACGCTCGATGCCGCCGTGGACACGACCGTCACGCAGCTCGTGGGGCGTGCCGACCTGCGCGTGGAGGCCTTCGCGGAGGCCGGCCTCTCCGCGGGCAGCCTCGATGCGATCCGGAAGACGCCCGGCGTCCGCGATGTCGCGCCCACGCTCGAGCGGCGGACGTTCCTCGTCACCGACGTGGGCCCGTCCGGCGATCCGGTGACCGTCCTCGGGATCGACCCCGCGACTGATCGTTCGATCCGCGACACCACGCTCGTGCGCGGCGTGGATCTCGCCCCGGACACCCAACGGAGCGTGCTGGTGACGGAGGCGCTCGCGCGGGACCGCGGCCTCGACCTCGGCTCGATCGTCACGTTCTACGGCACGGGCGCCCCGATCGACTTCCGCGTCATCGGGATCGTCGAAGGCGACGGGCCGATCCCGGCCGTCTTCGGGCGGACCGCCTGGATCGCGTTGCCGGCCGCGCAGGAGCTCTTCGGGACGGCGAGCGTGACGACCGCGGACGTGACGGTCGCACGCGGCGCCACCGTGGATGGCGTGGCCTCCGGACTCGAGGCCGCGATCACCACGGAGCCGTACGTCCTCGTGCGGCCCGCCGAGATCGCCGCGGGCATGCGCGACTCGACCGCGGACATCAGGACGACCCTCGCGCTCGTCGCGGCCGTGGTCCTCTTCGTGGGCGCGTTCCTCATCTTCAACACGCTGTCGATGACGGTGGCGGAGCGCGTGCGCGAGGTCGGGCTCCTTCGTGCCGCCGGCGCCACGCGGCGACAGATCGGGTCGCTCTTCCTGCTCCAGGCCGCCGTCGTCGGCGTCCTCGGGGCGATCCTCGGTGCTCTCGGCGGCGTGGCGCTCGCGGCCGTCGTCGTCGGGTTCCTCCACCAGGTCGAGGGCCTCACCGTGAGCGGGGTCACGGTGCGCCCGGCCGACCTCGCGTTCGCCCTCGCGCTCGGCGTCCTCGTCACCGTGGTGGCCGCATCGGAGCCGGCCTGGCGCGCCAGCCGCCTGTCGCCGGTCGAAGCCCTTCGCTCGCGCGTGGACCCGAGCGTCGGCATGCGCGCTCAGCTCCGCTGGCTCATCGCCATCGCCGTCGTCGTCGGGATCGGCGGGATCGCGCTGCTGCCGGGCGGCCTCGCGTCCGGCGCCCGGCTCCTGGGTCCCGTTCTCGTCTACTGCGTGCTCCTCGTGGCCGCCCTCGCGTCGCCATTCCTCCTGCGCCCGCTCGGACGCCTCGCCTCGATCCCGTTCGGTTGGTTCTTCCGGACGGAGACCCGGCTCATCCGCGGCGTCCTGACGCGCGACCCGGCGCGGACCGCACTCACCGTGGGCGCCCTGGCCATCGGCCTCGCGATGGTCGTGGCGGTCGCGTCGGTGGGTTCGCTGTCGCGTGCGGCCGCTTCCGCGTGGATCACCGACGTGGTCCCCGGGTCCACCGTCGTCACGTCGATCCGGCCGATCGCGGCGGACGAGGGGATCGCCGACCAGCTTGCCGCGATCCCGGGCGTCGAGCACGTGACACCCGTCGGGACGTTCGACGTCGCGCTGCAGCCACGGTCGGGCGCCTCGCCGTACCGCGTGCCGGCCGCCGCCGTCTCCGGCGCCGCGATGCTCGGGGACGGACGTCTGACGTTCGTGTCCGGCGACCGCGCGTCCGCCCTGGCGAAGCTCGACGCCGGCGGGACGGCGATCGTCCCGCGCTCGCTCGCCGACCGCCTCGGGATCGGCCTCGGCGACACCCTCCGTCTCGGGTTCGGGGACGCGGTGACCGACCTCGCCGTGACCGGCATCGTGGAGCACACCTTCCCGGCCCCCGACGGCGAGACCGTCCTCGTCTCGTGGTCCGACGCGACGACGAGCTTCGGGGCTCTCGGCGCCGACTTCTACGCGATCAGGTATGCCGCCGGTGCGCCGCCCGATGCGCCGGCCTCGGTCGCGACGACCGCGCGCCAGCTCGCTCTCCAGCCCACATCGCTCGACGAGATCCGCGGCCAGGCGGAGGGCGCCGTCGGGCGCCTCTTCGGCCTCTTCGACGCGATCGCGATCATCGCCGTCCTCATCGCGGGCCTCGGGATCGTCAACACGCTGACGATGAGCGTCGTCGAGCGTGTTCGCGAGATCGGCATCCTCCGTGCCACCGGGCTCACCCGGGCCCAGGCGTGGCGGATGGTCATGGTCGAATCGGGCATCCTCGGGATCGCCGGCGCGATCATCGGCGTGGTGAGCGGGCTGGTCATCGGGGCGATCATGCTGCTCACCCAGGGCGGGCGGATCGCGTGGATCGCCGATGCGCCATGGACGACCATCGTCGTCGTCGCCGTCATCGGCGTCGCCGTGGCGATGCTCGCGGCCGCCTACCCGGCCCGCGTCGCGAGTCGCGTCTCGATCGTCCGCGCCGTCCGCGGAGAGTGACGCCCGCGACCCGCGGTCGGTGACCCGCAAGCCCCACGGCGCGAGACGCCGGCTGCGGTCACCCGACGCCGGCTGCTAGACTCATGTCCCCGGGCGACGGGCCACGAGAGGTGCCCACTCGTCGCGTCGCGCGGGGTCACGGAGGGTTGGATGACGATCGCGGTCCCGCGGCTCGTGCGCGTTCCGGCCGCAGAGCGTGGGGTCACGATCGGCGACTTCCTCGTCCCGATCCGCCTCGGCGAGCGGATGTCCGCGCGGGTGCGGCACGTGGTCCTGGTCATCGCCGGCGCCCTCGTGCTCGCCCTCAGCGCGAACGTCGCCGTCACGGTCCCCGGCACCCCGGTCCCGGTCACGGCCCAGACCTTCGGCGTCCTCCTGGTGGGCGGCGCCCTCGGCTTCCGGCGCGGCGTCCTTGCCGTCGTCCTCTACCTGGCGCTCGGCCTCGTGGGGCTACCGGTGTATGCGGGCCATGCCGCGGGGACCGGCACGTTCGGCTCCCTCGCCGATGGGCTCCGGCTCGCACCCACGGGCGGCTACCTCGTCGGCTTCGTCGTGGCCGCGGCGCTCGTGGGGCGTTTCGCCGAGCTCGGCTGGGACCGCACTGTCTCCGGGTCGCTCGTCGCGTTCACCGTGGGGACCGCCGCCATCTACGCGATCGGGGTGCCCTGGCTCGCCATGGCCCTGGGCGTCTCGCTGCGGCGGGCGGTGGAGCTGGGCGTGGCGCCGTTCCTCGTCGGCGATGTCCTCAAGATCGTCGTCGTGGCCATGATCCTCCCCGCGGCGTGGTGGATCGTGGCCCGGCGGTCCATCGACCGCTGAGCGGCAGCGCCCCGCGGTCCCGGAGCGGCGACGGCGCATCCACCGTGGCCACTGAAGGCGGACCGTCGATCCTGCCGGTTCCCGAGATCGGCGCGGGCCGGCCCGTCCCGCTCCCGCCGCCCGATCCCCTGCGCGGCGCCGCCTTCCTCGCCGCCCTCGGCAGGCGCCTGCCGGGGCTCCCGATCCGCACGGACCCGGTGGACCTCGAGGCGGTTCGACGCGACGAGACCGCCAACCTCCACCCGCCGCTGCCCCTCGCCGTCGCAGCGCCGGCCACCGTCGGCGAGGTCGCGGAGATCGTCCGGCTCGCCGCCGCCTACCGGGTCCCGCTCGTGCCGCGCGGGGAGGGGACCGGTCTCTCGGGAGGGGCGGTCGCCGTCGCCGGCGGCCTCACGCTCACGTTCCGGCGCATGGCGAGCATCCGCTCGATCGACGAGGCGGACGTCGTGGCGATCGTGCAGCCGGGCATCCTCAACGCGGCGTTCAAGCTCGCGGTCGCGGAGCGCGGCCTCTTCTACCCACCGGACCCGGCGAGCTACGAGATCTGCTCCATCGGCGGGAACATCGGCACGAACGCTGGCGGCCTGTGCTGCGTGAAGTACGGCGTCACGCGCGAGGCGGTCCTCGGCCTCGAGGTGGTCCTCGCCGACGGCAGCGTCATGCGCACCGGCCGTTCCATCGTGAAGGACGTGGCGGGGTACGACCTCACGCGCCTCATCGTCGGGTCGCAGGGGACGCTGGGGATCGTGACAGAGGCGACCCTGCGGCTGCGACCGGCGCCGCCGCCCAAGCTGACGCTCCTCGCGTTCTTCGGGTCGCTGGCCGAGGCCGGCGCCGCCGTCTCGCGGATCACCGCCGCGCACGTCGTGCCCTGCACGCTCGAGATGATGGATGCTTTCACGATCCGCGCCGTGGAGGACTACGGGCACTTCGGCTTCGACACGACGGCCGCCGCGATGCTCATGGTCGAGTCTGACGCGCCCGGCCCGGCAGCCGCCGACGAGCTCCGTGTCGTGGATCGGGCCTGCCTGGAGTCCGGCGCCACGTTCACGGTGACCGCGACGGATCCCGCCGAGGCCGACCTCCTCCGCCAGGGCCGGCGCTCGGCGTGGTGGGCGATCGAGCGGCTGGGTGTCGCGCGGATGGAGGATGTCGTGGTCCCGCGCTCGCGCATGGCCGAGCTCGTCGCCGCCGTGGAGCGGATCCTGGCCGAGGAGGGGATGCCCGGTGGGACCTTCGGCCACGTGGGCGACGGCAACCTGCACCCGAGCTTCATCGTGCCGCGCGACGACCCCACCGCCGAAGAGCGGATCGACCGGGCGCGGCACGCGGTCTACGCGGCGGCGCTGGAGCTCGGCGGGTCGGTCACCGGCGAGCATGGCATCGGCGTCGCGAAGCGCGACTGGCTCGAGCGCACGCGGGGTGCCGGCGCGGTACGGGCCATGCGCGCGATCAAGGATGCCCTCGACCCGCTCGGGATCATGAACCCGGGCAAGGTCCTGCCGGACTGAGGTCCTCGAGTGCGCGCGATCGTCCTCGACCGCCCCGGACCCGTCGACGACGGGGCGGCACCGCTCCGGCTCGTCGACCTGCCCGAACCGACCCCCGGTCCCGACGAGATCGTGGTCCGCGTCACCGCCTGCGGTGTCTGCCGGACCGACCTGCAGATCGTCGAGGGCGACATCCCGTCTCGCCGACTCCCGATCGTTCCCGGCCACCAGCCTGTGGGCCGCGTCACGGCGGTGGGCGACGACGTCGCCGGGTGGGCCATCGGCGACCGCGCGGGCGTCGGGTGGCTCGCCGGCACGTGCGGCGCGTGTGGCCACTGCGTCGCAGGCCGCGAGAACCTCTGCGAGCAGGCCACGTTCACGGGCTGGGACCGCGACGGCGGGTTCGCGGACTCGATCGCGATCCGCGCGTCGGCCGCGCTGCGGCTGCCGGCCGCCTTCGACGACCTGGACGCGGCGCCGCTCCTCTGCGGCGGCGTCATCGGCTACAGGTCGCTGCGCGTGTCGGGGATCGCGCCCGGCGGACGGCTCGGCCTCTATGGCTTCGGGGCCTCCGCGCTCATCGCGATCCAGGTCGCGCGCCACTGGGGATGCGAGGTCCACGTCGCCACCCGCGCGCCACGGGAGCGCGACCGCGCCCTCGCCCTGGGGGCCGCGTCCGTCGGTGGCTACGACGAGATGCCACCGCATCCCCTCGACGCGGCGATCACGTTCGCGCCGTCGGGCGCCGTCGTGGTGGCGGCGCTCCGCGCGGTGGATCGGGGCGGGACCGTCGCGATCAACGCGATCCACCTCGACCGGATCCCGTCCTTCGACTACGACCTGCTCTGGTGGGAGCGCACGATCCGGTCCGTCGCCAACTCTACGCGCCGGGACGCGGTGGAGCTTCTCGACCTCGCCGCCTCGATCCCGATCCGGACGACCGTCACCCGCTTCCCGCTCGCCTCCGCGGGAGAGGCGCTCGCCGCGCTGAAGGCAGGGCGGATCGAGGGGGCCGCGGTCCTCGTGGTGGACTGATGCCGGCCGTCAGTCGCGCAGGATCCGGACGTCGAGGAAATGCGTGGCGCAGCTGATGCACGGGTCGTAGCTCCGGATCAGCTGTTCCAGCCGCAGGGTGGCCTCGGCGTCGGGCAGGTCGAGCACGCTTGGCGCGAACAGCCGCAGGTCGTCCTCGATCGCACCCTGGTTCTGGCTCGTCGGCGGCACGATCTGGGCAGCCGTGATCCGGCCGCGCTCGTCCACCTCGTACCGATGGAACAGGAGGCCGCGCGGTGCCTCCGTCGACCAGGCTGCGACTCCCGGTCGCGACGCCCATGCGACGCGCGCCTCGATCGGCGGCCGATACGCGTCGATGATGTCGATGGCCTCCGCGATCGCGTGCACGAGCTCGATGGCGCGGGCGAGGATGCTCCAGTAGATGTTCGTCCGGATCGCGTCGGCCATCCCGGTCTCGGCGAGGAGCTCGCGCGCGACCGGGTGGAGCTGCGCCCCGTCGAGGACGATCCGCGACGCCGGCCCGAGCAGGTACGTGGCGCCTTCCTTCGTCCGGGCGTGGAGGGCCATGGAGCCCTCCATCTGCACCTCGCGGAAGGCGCGGTCCCAGTCCGATGGCCGGAGGTCGAGTCCGTCCGTGCTCTGGATGTGCCCGCGGTTGTACGGGTACTCGTCGGGATGGTGGAGCGCGACCATCCGAGGCTCGCGTTCGAAATCGGGCGCGGTGAGACCGCGGACGAGCCGGACCGTCTCCCTCGCGTCCTCGAGCGCGGCCGCGAGTGGCGCCCGCAGGTGTTCGAGGTCGCTCCGGCGCGGAGTCCGCGAGAAGCCGCCCACGCGGACGCTCACCGGGTGGATGGGGCGGCCGCCGAGCGTCGCGAGGATCTCGTTGCCGGCCTTCTTCATCCGCAGGCCGCGCTCGACGGCCGGCCTGTCGTCGTGCGCGAGCGCGATCGCCGACTCGTAGCCGAGGAAGTCGGGCAGGTGCAGCAGGTAGATGTGGAGCGCGTGGCTCTCGATCCACTCGCCGCAGTAGAGGAGCCGGCGGAGCGTCCGGACCTCGGGGTCGACCGCGATGCCGAAGAGGTCCTCGAACGCGTGCACGGCGCTCATCTGGTAGGCGACCGGGCAGATCCCGCAGATGCGGGCGACGATGTCGATGACCTCGTCGGGCGTGCGCTCCACGACGAGCTGCTCGAAGTACCGTGGGGCCTCCCAGATCCTCAGGCGGGCTTCGGTGACCTTGCCCTTGTGGACGCGGAGGACGAGCGATCCCTCGCCCTCGACCCGCGTGAGCTCGTCGACCTCGTAGACGCGCTCGCTGGTGGCGGTCTCAGTGGCCGTCATCGTCGAAGCCCTCCATCCGCGGCTTGGCCGGGAGATACGAGGCTCTTCCGGCGGCGCCGGGGCCACCCCGCCCGGCCGCTCCGCCGCCTCCGCCGCCCGACCTGCGTGCGCCGCGCGTCCCGCCGAGGTCGGTGATCGTGCTGCGGAACGGCTCCGCGTACGCGGTGAAGCCGGCGAAGAGCTGGCCCACGTCCTCCGCGGACCGATCGCCCGACGCCTGCAGGTAGCGCGCGAGCCCAGCGGCGTTCGCCTGCTCGCGCGGGCCGAAGCATCCGTAGCACCCGCGGCCCATCCGCGGGCAGATGGCGCCGCAGCCGGTCTGCGTGACCTGGCCCAGACACGGCATCCCCTGGGCGCTCATGACGCAGACGACCCCGCGGCGCTTGCACTCCATGCACACCGCCTCGTCGCGGAGTTGCGGCCGGCGGCCGGTGGCGAGCGCGGTGAGCAGCTCGACGAGCTGGTCGGGACTGATCGGGCAGCCGCGGAGCTCGAAGTCGACCGGCACGTGCTCCGAGATCGGCGTGGAGCGGGCGAGCGACTCGACGAACTCCGGCCTCGGGTAGACCGCCGACCGGTACGCGTCGTGGTCCGCCCAGTTGCGCAGCGCCTGGATCCCGCCGGACGTGGCGCACGCGCCGATCGTGGCGAGGACGCGCGTCTGCTTGCGCAGCTCCCCGATGCGGCGGAGATGGTCGGGCGTGCTCACGGAGCCCTCGATGAAGAGGACGTCGAACGGGCCGCTCGACCGGGATGAGCTCGCCTCCGGGAAGTCGATGATCTCGAAGTGCTCCGTGATCTCCAGGAGCCGGTCTTCGAGGTCCAGGATCGTGAGCTGGCACCCGTCGCACGACGCGAACTTCACGACGCCGACGCGTGGATGCGGCGAGCCGCCGTGGCCGGTGCGGCCGTGCTCCACGGAAGCGGTGATCTCGGGAGCCATCAGATGCCCTCCCGGCCGAAGATGTCGCCGAGCTGCGCGAGCGAGAAGACGGGGCCGTCCCGGCAGACGAAGTACTTGCCCATCTGGCAGTGCCCGCAGAGGCCGATGCCGCACTCCATGTGCCGCTCGAGCGTGACGAAGATGCGGGAGTTGGTGACCCCGCGGCCAGCGAGCGTGTTCGCGGTCGCCTGCATCATCCGCTCGGGACCGCAGACGAACGCCACCACGTTCGCGCCCTCCCACGTCGCGTGGTCGAAGAGCTGGGTGACGACGCCCACGTTGCCGTCCCACTCGGGCCCGGCGCGGTCCACGGTGAGGTTCACCTCGATGCCGCCGCGCGACGCCCAGGCACGCATCTCCTCGTGGTACAGGATGTCCGCTGGCGTGCGCGCCCCGTAGTAGAGGCGAACGTCGCCGAACCGGCGGCGATCCGCGGCCAGGGCGTGGATGACCGGCCGGAGAGGTGCGAGGCCGATGCCGCCGGTGACGATGACGAGGTCGCGCCCCACGGCGCGGTCGAGCGGCCAGTTGTTGCCCAGCGGTCCGCGCAGGCCGAGCTGGTCGCCGATCTTCAGCGCACACATCGCCTTGGTGGCGGGACCCGCTCCGCGGATCGTGAGCTCGATGCCGTCGACCGTGAACCGGCTGATCGAGATGGGCAGCGGCGGGAAGCCCGGGATGGCGACCATCGCGAACTGGCCTAGGCTGCCCTTGGAGAAGGCAGGGTCGGCGCCCGAGAGCGTGAGCGTGACCGTGTCGGCGGTCTCCTGGCGTGTACCGACGACCTGCGCCACGACGAAGTCGTCGAAGCTCGCGGCCACCGGCTCCACGCGCGCGGGCTCGGGCGAGAGCGCGACGGGCGGCGCGATCGCCATGAGCTCCTCGCGCACGTCGATGCCCACCGGGCACCACGTGATGCACCGCCCGCAGCCGGTGCAGCCGCTGGTTCCGAACTGGTCCCACCACGTGCCGAACTTGTGCGTGAGCCACTGCCGGTAGCGGTCGCGGGGACGAGTCCGGAACGAGCCGCCGGCGACGCGCGCGAACCCCGGGCTGAAGCAGCTGTCCCAGGCCCGCTCGTTCGTCGCCGCGTTCCCCTCGATGTCCGTCGTCTGGATCACGCTCGTGCAGAAGCACGTGGGGCATGCCAGCGTGCAGTTGCCGCAGGTGATGCAGCGCTCCGCGACCTGGGCCCAGCGTGGGTGATCGAGCTGCGCCAGCAGCCGGTCGTGGAGGCCGGCGGCCGGCAGCGGGTCGCCGATGCGCGCACGCGTCGCGGCGACATCCGCGGCTGCCGTGTAGACCTCGACGGGCGTCGCCGGTCGCATGGAACCGGCCAGCGCGCCCTGGACGAGCTCCAACCCGGCCGGCGACCCGACGTCGACGAGGAACCCGTCGTCGAGCTCGGTGAGCGCCAGGTCGAACCCGTGCTCGACCTCCGGACCCGTGCCCATCGACGTGCAGAAGCAGGTGGACTCGGCCGTGGTGCACTGGACGGCGACGATGAACGCCGCCTTCCGGCGCGCAGCGTAGTCGGCATCGCGGAAATGGCCCGAGTCGAGGACGCGGTCCTGGGCGTCGAACGCGGCGATCTCGCACGCGCGCACGCCGATGAACGCGAGCCGCGTGGGGTCCGGCCGCGTGGGCGTGAACTCCACGCGGTGGCCGGCGCGCATCCCCGTGTTCAGCTCGACGAGCGGGGGAAAGACCCAGCGCTTCCAGCTCGTGGGACCCACGACGTACCCGAAGGCGCGAGCGTCTTCCCGGGTGGTCAGACGGTACTTGCCGGCAGCCTGGACGTCGCCGACGCCGTGCGGCAGGTCCGACGACGCGCGGATCTCGTCGTACACGATGGCCCCGTCCGCGACGGTGGGCCCGATGACCGTGCGCCCGTCGGCGCGGAGCGCAGCGACGAGCGTCTCGAGGCCGGACCGTTCGAGATACCACCGGCCCGCCGTGGTCGTGCGCTCGGGACGCGTGAGCTCGGCTGTGATCACGGGATGACCTCCGGCCGCGGTCAGGCCCCGGCCGTCGCGTCGTGCGCGAAGAGGTCGAGGAGCTGGAGCCGCGAAGCCGCGAGGCGGCGCGAGACCGCCACGAGGATCCGCGGGTAGATGGCCGATGCGAGCACGCTGTCCTCGCGGAGCGCGATGCGCAATGCCGCGCCCTCGAAGACGACGGACGTCGTGGGCTCGATCGTCACCACGGTGGATGTGCCGCGGAATGGCGGCACGATGGCGGACCAGCCCCAGATGTCGCCGGGCTCGATCGTGAGGATCGTGACCATGCCGCGCTCGGGGACGAGCGTCCGGAGCGCGATGCGTCCCTTGAGGACGATGCCCACGTCCTCGGCGACCTCGCCCTCCGTCAGGAGGACCGTGCCACCGGGATACTCCTCCTCGTGGGCGAGCTCCGCGAGGCGCGTCTGCGCGGCCGGAGGCAGTCCTGATCCGAACCATGTCGCGTTGAGCGCCGCGACGAGCGCCGCCGTGTCTCCCATGGCGCGGAGGCTACGAGCCGCGCGTCTCCCGCCGCGAGGGCCGAACGATGCCGCCCGCCGGGTCCGATGGCCCGGACAGGCGCGGGTCATCCCGGGGTGGTCGCCCGATGGTTGCCAGGCGATCGAGGACGCGTACGCTCGACCCCTGCCGTCGAGACCAGGCTGATATCGAGAGTGTCCCATGTGATATCGTCTTGCCGTGCGACGCATCCCGATCGGCCTGACCGATTCCCAGCACGCGCGCCTGGCCCGCGAGGCCGCGCGCCGGCACGTCAGCGTGGGCTCGCTCGTGCGCCAGGCGGTGGACGCCACGTTCCCGGATGAGCTCGAGGCGCGTCGGGCAGCCCGGCGCCGGTCACTCATCGTGCTCGGGTCGTTCGATTCCGGGCGGAGTGACATCTCCGAGCGCCACGACGAGCTCCTCGGCGAGGTCACCTGGTGAGCGTCGTCGTGGACACGAGCGCGCTCTTCGCCCTGCTCGATCGCCGAGACGCGCACCACGCGGAGGCGGTCGCCTTCTGGACGAACCCGGACGACGAGGATCTGGTGGCCCACACGTACGTCGTGATCGAGAGCGCGGCGCTCGTCCGATCCCGACTCTGCGCGGACGCCGTCGCCGCGCTCGTGGACGAGCTGCTGCCCGCGATCCGCGTCGAGATGGTCGATCGGCCGCTGCACGACGCGGCCCTCGGGGACCTCCGGCGAGTCGGGGGTGGGACCAGCCTCGTGGACCGCGTGACGCTCCTCTTCGCGGCGCGCCTCGGGATCGGGCGTGCGTTCGCCTACGACGCCGATCTCGCGGGTGCGGGGCTCGCGCCGGTCACGCCGGCTTCCTGAGGGTGACAGGACCGCCCGAGACGTCGACGGTCCGCCCACGCTCGCGCGCACGCAGTCGCAGCACCACGGACGCGTAGGCCGCCCGACCCGTTCGCCCGACCCGCCGCGCCGATGTGGCCGCCGGTGACCCTACCGGCCCGGCGACCCGGGTGCGAGCCGTTCGATCTCCGCGACGAGGCGCTCCACCAGCCGCGGGAGCCCGGCCCGCACGGCCGGTGACAGGCCCGTCCGCAGCTCGAACGCCGCGCCGCCGATCCCCACGAACACGCCCTCCGGCGGCGCGCCGCGCAGCGCGGCAGCGAGCGCGATCACCTGGTCGGGGCGCAGCGTGTGGGACGAGCGCGGCGCGCCGCCGCCGGACCGCGCGGCGACGTCCGCGAGCGACAGCGTGACGACCTCGCCCGGTGCGACGCCCACCGCGGCGTCGAGGACGATGCATGGGGCACCCTCCGGCACGTCGAGCAGGTGGTCCACCTCGAGCTGGCCGCACCTCACGATCTCGACGCGCCCGAGGATCGCCTCCGGCAGGGCCGCGACCGCCGCGAGCGCGACCGCGTCGTCGCCCCGTTCGGGTTCGCCGCACGCGAGGACGCGGATGCGTGCCGTATCGGGCGCGGCGTACGGCGATCCCATGAGCCCGTCCCTCACCTCCCGTGACGTCGTGAGCCGCGCCGCCGCCCTTCTCGGACGGGCCGCCAGCGCGTCTGCCACGCTACCGCGTCTGGTCGGTCGCCGCCTCCGCCGCTCCTCCCGACGGCCGTCCCCGCCGCCCACGACGACCGCCCCGCGGGGCGCCTGTCGGCCGCCCGCGCCGTCCGCTATCGTTCGGTCATGCCTGCTTCTCGCCCGACACCTCCTCGCCCGAGTGCGTCACCCTCGGCCCCGGCACGCCCCGCCGCGTCCCGCCCGACCCATGCCCGACTCATCGGCAGCCTGGCCGACCAGGAGGCACCGCGGATCCTCGCCTTCCGGTCCGACAAGGCCCGCGCCGCCCGGTATGACCGGGGCCGGGAGATGCGGGACGCTGTCCCGCGCGAGTCGCACGCGGCGTGGAAGCCTGCGCCGGACCGCCCCGACCCGATCGCCCAGCTCGAGGAGCAGGGCAAGAGCCGGATCACCGACCTGCTGCCGATCCGGTACGGCCGGATGCTCGCGTCGCCATTCGGGTTCTTCCGCGGCTCCGCGAACGTCATGGCGTCCGACCTCGCGACCACGCCGCGCACGCAGGCGATCGTCCAGCTCGCCGGAGATGCGCACGTCTCCAACTTCGGCTTCTACGCGTCGCCCGAGCGCGACCTGCTGTTCGATGTCAATGACTTCGACGAGACGCTCCCGGGGCCGTTCGAGTGGGACGTGAAGCGGCTCGTCGCGAGCATCGTCGTCGTGGGCAGGACGCGCGGGCACCGCCCGGACGTGACTCGCGATGCGGTCCTCAACGCCACGGCCATCTACCGCGACGTCGTTCGGGCCCTCGCGCAGCTCGAGACGCTGCGCGTCTGGTATGCGCGCCTGGACTACGCGATGCTCGAGTCGTACGCACGTGGTTCCGTGTCGCGGATGCTCCAGCAGGTCGAGAGCTCCGCCGTCCACCACGACGGCATCGCCGCGATCGACCGCATGGTGACGACGATCGACGGCAGGTCGGCGCTCCGCGAGCAGCCGCCGCTCATGACCCATCGGCCGGACCTTGCCTCGCTCGATGACGCCGCGCTGCAGCTCGCCCAGTACCGCCGCACGCTCGTGAGCGACCGGAAGGAGCTGCTCGGCCGGTACCACGCCGTGGACGTGGCGCTCAAGGTCGTGGGCGTGGGGAGCGTGGGCACGCGCTGCTTCGTGGCGCTGCTCGACGCCGCGGACGGGTCGGATCCGCTGCTCCTCCAGGTCAAGGAGGCGCAGTTCTCCGTGCTCTCAGCGCACCTCCCCAGGAGCAGGTTCCGGACGCATGGCGAGCGCGTCGTGAGCGGCCAGCGGATCATGCAGTCCCAGAGCGACATCTTCCTCGGGTGGACGCGCGGGCCGGGTGGCCGTGAGTTCTACTGGCGGCAGCTGCGCGACATGAAGGGCTCGTTCGCCCTCACCGACATGTCGCCGCCGCAGCTCCGCGCGTACGCGGCCGGCTGCGCGGCCGCCCTGGCGCGGGCGCACGCCCGCTCCGGCGATCCCCTCGTCCTCGCGGGTTACCTCGGGAAGGGCGACGTCTTCGGCCGGGCGATGGCCGACTTCGCCGAGTCCTACGCCGACCAGGCGGAGCGCGACCACGCCGAGCTGGCGGCGGCGGTGAAGGCCGGCCGCATCGGGGCCGAGACCGGCATCTGACGGCGGGCCGCGGGTCGAGACGGGGCCGTCGGCCCCGCGTCGGCGGCCACCTCGGCGCGCGTCGGCGGCCGAATGGCCCGGCTCCGCGCCGCCGGTGATCCGGGGGAGACCCGGCTGTCCGATACTTGCGACACGATGACCGTCTCTCTCCCCGCCTCACCCGTCATCGACCTCACTCCCGAGCAGCGCGAGGTCGTCGAGTGGGCGGGCGGGCCGCTCATGGTCCTCGCCGGGGCCGGGACGGGCAAGACCACGGTCATCGTCGAGCGGGTGCGCCACCTGCTCGCGACGCGGCCGGACCTCGCCCCGGAGAACCTCCTCGTCCTCACGTACAACGTCCGCGCGGCGCTTGAGCTCGGGGATCGGCTGGCGCGCCGGCTCGGGGCGGAGCGGGCGGGCCGTCTCACGGTCGAGAACTTCCACAGCTTCGGGTACCGGACCCTGCGGGACCACGCCGCGGAGATCGGCCTGCCGGAGGACATCGAGATCCTCGACGCGGTGGGTCAGCGCCTGCTGCTCCTTGCCATCCGGCCCCGGCTTGACCTGCGGTACTTCGTGTGGGGCGAGGACCCGTCGCGCCTCATCGGCGACTTCGTCGCGATCGTCAACCGCGCCAAGGACGAGCTCGTCACGCCCGCCGCGTACCGCGCATTCGCCGATGGGCGCCTCGCCGCGTTCGAGGCGGGACACGGGCCCGGCACGTACGCGGCGGCGCTCGCGTCGCTCTTCGAGCGCGGCCTCGTCCGCGACGCGCGCGAGGTCCGCAAGGCGCTCGGCGGCCCCGATCTCGAGAAGGAGGCGCGCAAGGCCGCCCGTCGGTCGGTCCGCGGCGACGGTTCCCTCGGATCGGAAGCGACGCTCTCGCATGAGCAGCGCGAGGCGGTGGCCGCCCTGGCGCCCACGCTCGTCCGGGATGCGGAGGCGCTCGAGGTCCTGCGGCTCCAGGAGGAGGCCCTCGTCTACGCCGCCTACCAGGACGAGCTGGCACGGCGCGGCGCGCTCGACTTCGGCGAGCAGATCCAGCTCGCGATCCGCCTGCTCGAGACTCGGCCCAACATCCTCCGCGAGCTCCAGCGCCGCTACCGGCATGTCCTCGTCGACGAGTTCCAGGACGCGAACATCGCCCAGATCCGCCTGGTGGAGCTCGTGGGCCGCGCTCCGGACCGTCCGGATGACGTCGTGGTCGTCGGTGACGACGACCAGTCCATCTATCGGTTCCGCGGCGCCAGCTTCGCGGCGTTCCGCCAGTTCGAGGACCGATTCTCACGGCCGCCGGAGTTCGCGCCCGACCGCCCGGCTCTGCCGGTCGCGATCCGCCCGCTCCTGCTCAACCGGCGATCCACCGGCCGGGTCCTGTCGGCTGCGTCGCGCCTCATCGCCGTGAACCCCCAGCGGCTGAAGGCCGGCGAGGGTCCGCTGCGCCCCAGCCGCCCCGCAGGCGATCGCATCGAGCTGCTCATCTCGCGGAGCGAGGAGGAGGAGGCGGAGGCGCTCGTCGAGCGCGTGCGCGACCTGTTCGCCGCGCTCCCGGATCCGGTCACCGGACCGGACGGCCGCGCGCGCCCCCGGCGCTGGAGCGACGTCGCCGTCCTCTACCGCAAGCACCAGCACCGCGAGCTCATCGTGGACCGGCTCCGCCGTGCCGGGATCCCGCACACGGTCGTCGGCGGCGCGGGGCTCTTCCTGCAACCGGAGATCCGCGACGTGGAAGCAGCGCTGCGCGTCCTCGTGGATCCCGAGGACTCGGTCAGCTTCACGCGCGTGCTCTCCGCGGCTCCGTGGCGCCTCGATGCCGTGGAGATCCTCCGTGTCACCCGCGCCGCTGCGTTCGATCGGCGCCCCGTCTTCGTCGCGGCCGCGGAGATCGTGCGCTCGGGGACCCTCCGCGTGGACGGGCCGCCACCGGCGGCTCCGGAGGCCGAGTCGGCGGGCGTGACGTCGCCGGACCCCGGTGCCGAACCAGTATCGGCCCGCGCGGCGACCGGCATCGTTGGCGAGGCCGCGGCGCCCGTGCCGCCCCCGCCGGCCCGCACGCATCGCGAGGCCGCGGACGCTGCGCTGCGGGTCAAGCTCGAGCGGCTGCTCGGCGCGCTCGGCGACCTCTCGGCGCGTTCGCACCGCGACGGGCCGTTCACGATCCTCGACGAGTATCTCGTCCGGACGGGGGTCCTCACCGACCTCCTTGCGCTCGACCTGCCCGAGGCACAGCGGACCGCGCTCGGGATCGCCCGCCTCATGCGTTTCGTCGCCGACTGGCAGCGTGACAGACCGGCCGCGTCGCTCGCCGACTTCGTCGCCTACCTCGACGTCTACCAGCAGATGGGCGGCGACCTGGACCTCGAGCCCGGGGATCGCGGGGAGGTGGACGGAGTCCAGCTCATGACCGTGTACCAGGCCAAGGGGCTCGAGTACGAGGTGGTCCTCGTGCCGCGCCTCGTCCAGGGGCAGTTCCCGGACGAGCGCATCTCCGCGGTCCCGATCCCGGTGGACCTGCTGCGCCAGGCGCCCCCGGACGAGTACGCGGTCGCGGAGGAGCGGCGCCTGCTCTTCGTCGCGATGACCCGGGCACGGCAGCACCTGGTCCTCTCCGCGATCGACGGCGACCGGAGCCGTCCCAGCAGGTTCGCGGCCGAGGTCGCGCCCGAAGGCGGCGTGTCGGCCGAGGGTCCGGCGCCACGTGGCCCGCGGCAGCCGATCGCGCCCGAGGCGGGCATCGCCCGCTGGGGAGGCGGCCCCGACGACGTGACGGTCACGGTCCTCGCGCCGGCATCCGATGAGGCGCCGCCGCTCCAGGACGAGCCGGGCGCGCCCGTGCCCGCCGACGCGCTCGCGGCCGCCACCGTGGCCACCCAGGCGCGATTGCTGCGGCTCATGCCCGTCCCGGTCGCGTTCGAGCGGCGCTTCGCGCTCCGCCGCCGTGCCGTGGAGCTGATCGGGGCGCTCGAGGCGCTCGCGCCCGACGACGCCGAAGGCCGGGACGCGATCGTCACTGAGCTCGTGGCCGTCGCCGGCGACGCGGCCGGGGCCGCAGAGGAACAGCGCCGCAACGGCGTGGACCCGATCACGCTCCGGGTGCTCTCGCGCCACGCGGCGGCCGGCCGCTCTCTCCTGGAGCTCGCGCCCCTGCCGGTCGCGTTCAGTCACTCGCAGCTCCAGTCATACGCCACGTGCCCTCTGCGCTACGCGTTCGAGAAGGTGTACCGGATCCCGGTCGCGGTGGAACGCGGCTACTTCACCTTCGGCTCCGCCATCCACGACGCGTTCGAGAAGTTCATCGTCGCGAAGCGCGAGGCCGCGGCCGCCGGCCTGCCGGAGCCGGGCCGGGCGGAGCTGCACGCGGCCTTCGACCGTGCCTGGGAGGCCGTGCGGCCGGGGCTCGGCGACGCCGGGCGCGCCGCCTGGTACGAGGGTCGGAGCGGCCCGGCGCTCGACCGCTTCTACGAACGCGAGCTGCGATCCACCTCGCTGGCGATCGCGGTCGAAGCGGGGTTCGCCCTCGAGATCGACGCCGGCGACGGCGGCGCGCCGATCGGCTTCAACGGCCGGCTCGACCGGATCGACCGCCACGCCGACGGGTCGATCGAGGTCGTCGACTACAAGACCGGCAAGCCCAGGAGCCAGCGCGAGGTGGACACCGACGACCAGCTCTCGGCGTACGCGTTCGCCCTTCGCGAGGGCGGTGTCGTGGACCCGACGACCGGGGACCCGCTGCCGGCACCCGCCCGGGTGACGCTGTACTTCACCGAGGAGGATCTCGCGCTCAGCACGACGCGGACGGACGCCCAGCTCGACGAGTACCGGGCCCGCCTCGTGGCGACCGCCCTGCGGATCCGCTCCGGCGACTTCGCCGCGACGCCGGGCTGGGATGCGTGCGGGCGCTGCGACTACGTGCGGATCTGCCCGAACCGCTTCCGCGAGGGCGACCTGTGAAGCATGCCGGCCCGCGCCGCGCGGAGCGTCGGCCGTGACCGTCCGGTTCATCCATACCGCCGATTGGCAGCTCGGCATGACGCGCCACTTCCTCGAGGGGGAGGCGCAGTCGCGGTTCGCGCAGGCCCGACTCGACGCGATCGCCCGGGTCGGCGCCCTCGCGCAGGAGCACGGCGCCGAGTTCGTCGTCGTCGCCGGCGACGTCTTCGAGACGAACCAGGTGTCGCGGCAGACCGTGCTGCGCGCCTGCGAGGCACTCCGCGCGATCACCGTCCCGGTCTTCCTTCTCCCCGGGAACCACGAGCAGCTCGACGCGACGAGCGTCTTCCGGCAGACCACCTTCGTCCACTCGGCCCCCGGAAACGTCGTCGTCATCGAGACCACCGAGCCATATCGGATCGTCGGCCGGCCCGGGCTCGAGATCGTGGGCGCGCCGCGCATGACGAAGCGCTCGCTCGGCGACCCCCTGGAGCCCGGGTACGCCGGGCTCGCCCCGGCGCCGGGCGTGACGCGCGTGCTCGTCGGCCATGGGATCGTGGACGCGGTCATGCCGATCGGGGACGAGCCCGACGAGGAGACACGGATCCGCCTCGCACCGGTGGAGGCGGCGATCGCCGACGGGCGCCTGGCGTACGTGGCCCTCGGGGACCGCCACTCCACGACCGACGTCGGCTCCACGGGGCGCACCTGGTATGCAGGTGCCCCGGAGCCCACGGCGTACGTGGAGACGGACGCGGGGAACATCCTCCTCGTCGACATCGACGAGTCCGGCGCCGGGACGGCGGACGCGGCCTCCGGCGCCTGCACCGTCATGCGGCTCCCGGTGGGGACGTGGCGGTTCGTCCGCCAGGAGCATCGGCTCGACGGTCCGGAGGACGTCGACGCGCTCGAACGATGGTTCGGGGGGATCTCGTCGAAGGAGCGCGCGATCGTCAAGGTCACGCTCGTCGGCACGCTCACGCTCCGCGACAAGGCGCGACTCGACGAGCTGCTCGAGCACGAGCGCGACCGGTTCGCGGCCATCGAGGAGTGGGAGCGCCACGCGGACCTCGCCGTCATGCCGGACGACGCGGACTTCGCCGACCTTGACCTCGCCGGCTACGCGGCGGATGCGCTCGCCGACCTTCGCGCCCTTGCGGCAGCGGACGCTCCCGAAGCCGTGACCGCCGGCGACGCCCTCGGCCTCCTCGTGCGCCTCGCGCGGCGGCAGGCATGAGCGGCGCGCTCCGGATCCGCCGGATCAGGGTGACTGACTTCCGCGGGATCGCCGAGCGGGAGATCCGCTTCGCGGAGACCGGGGTGACGGTCGTGGAGGGGCCCAACGAGTCCGGGAAGTCCAGCCTCGCCGACGCCCTGGACCTGCTCATCGAGTACAAGGACTCCTCGAAGCATCGCGACGTCCTCGCGGCGCAACCCGTCGGGACGGACGCCGGACCGCTCGTCGAGGCGGACCTGCTCGTCGGGCCGTACTCGATCACGTACCGGAAGCGCTGGGTCCGCGACCGGGAGACGCGCATCGTCGTGCAGGGCCCACGGCCGGAGATCCTCACCGGCGATGCCGCCCACGACCGGGCCCTCGAGATCCTCGACGCCAACGCCGACCGGGCCCTCTGGCGAGCGCTCCGGCTCCTCCAGGGACGAGACGTGGGGCAGGCGTCCGTGAAGGCGGCCGGTTCCCTGGGCGCGGCGCTGGAGCGGGCCGCCGGTGGGACGGACCCGGCCGAGGAGGGCAGCCTCTTCGAGAGCGTCGAGGCCGAGGCCGCCCGGTACTACACGCCGACGGGCCGCGAGAAGGACGTGTTCGCGCCGCTCGGGGACGCCGTCGCGACGGCGACGGCGACAGTGCGCCGGCTCCGCGCCGAGTGCGACCGGGTCGAGGCCGACGCCGAGGCCCTGGCACGCATCACCGCCGAGCTCGCCGGCATGCACGAGAGCCTCGCCGCCGCGGACGTCGCCACGAAGGAGCGTGAGGCGCGGTGGGCGCGGGTCGAGAAGCTTGCCGGCGTCTCCCGCGAGCGCCGGGCCGCGCACGAAGCCGCGACGGCACGCGCGAACGAGGTGCGCGCGGCCGCCGAGGCCCGGCGTGCGCTCTCGGCTTCTGCCCTGGAGGCCGAGCAGGAGCTCGCCGTCCTGGTCGCGCCCGGCACGGTCGAGGAAGGCCGGCAGGGCGAGCTCGACCGGTCGCTCGCCGCGACGGTCGCGCGCGTCGCGGACGCGCGCCGGGCCCGGGACGGTGCGGTGCACACCGTGGCCATCCGCCGTGGGGACCGCGACGCCCTCCGCGACAGGGCGGAGCTCGCGGCTCTCCAGGCGCGCAAGCACCGCCTCGACGCCCTCGCCGAGGCCGGCCGCGTGGCCCAGGCTGCCGTCGAGACGAACCCGATCACCGACGGGATCCTCGACGGGATCGAGGGGGCGACTCGCGCCGCGGAGCTCGCGCGCGCCCGGCTCGATGCCGGAGCCGGCGAGGTCACGATCGAGGCGACCTCTCCGATCGAGCCGGTGATCGATGGCGCGGTCGTCCGGATCGCGGCTGGCAGGATCGAGACGCGTTCGATCGGGGAGGGGCTCCGCATCGAGGTGCCGGGCGTCGTCCGCCTCGTGGCACGACCGGGCGCGAGCGCCGCCGGGTTGCGCGCCGACCTCGAGGCGGCCGAGGCCGCGCTCGCGCGTGCGTTCGGCGAGGCCGGTGTCGCTGACGTCGTGGCGGCACGCGCGCGCAGCGCCGAGCGCCGGTCCGCGGCGGAGGCCGTGACGCGCGCCCGTCGGGAGTTCGCGGCGGTCCTCGCCGGCGAGCGGCAGGCGGACCTCGAGCAGCGGATCGCCACGCTCGCCGCCCGACAGGCGGATCGGGCTTCGACCGAGCGCGAACGCCCGCCGGATCTCGCGGGGCCGCGGGACGCGGACGAGGCATCGACGCTCCTCGATGCGGCCGAGGACGCGGACCGGGCGGCCACGACAGCGCTCGGGATCGCGGAGGAGGCCGAGCGGTCCGCCCGCATCGCCGCCGATACCGCGCGGGCCGCGTCCGAGGAACGGCGCGTCGCTGTCGGGATCGCCGAACGAAGAGCCCGCGACCTCGCGGAGACGCTCGCCGTCGCCCGGGACGCCGCCGTCGACGACGTCCTCGAGAGGCGGCTCGCTGACGCGGAACGCGATGCCGCGGAGGCGGGCGCCTCGCGCCTCCGGGCCGAGACCGAGCTCGCGGAGGCCAACCCGGAGCAGGCGAAGGCGCTGGCAGAGAATGCGAGGAAGGCACTCGACGGCTTGCGCGCGCGCCAGCACCAGCTGAGCGTGGACCAGGCGCGACTCGCGGGAGCGCTCGAGCAGCGCGGCGAGGCTGGACTGTCGGAGCAGCTCGACACGGCCGAGGGCGAGCTGGTGCGAGCCGAGGATGCGCTGCGGCGACTCCGACGTCGCGCGGCGGCCGCCAGACTCCTTCTCGACACGGTGAAGGCGCGCCGCGCGGAGGCGTTCCGTCGCTACGTCCTCCCGTTGAAGCAGCGGCTGGAGGCGCTGGGTCGGCTGGTCTTCGGTCCGGACGTCATCGTCGACGTGGCCGACGACCTGTCGATCGCCAGCCTCGCTCGTGGCGGCGCGCCGATCGCCTGGGAGCAGCTGAGCATCGGGACCCGCGAGCAGCTCGGTGTCCTCGTCCGCCTCGCATGCGCGGAGCTCGTCGCCGCCGACGGTGGCGTCCCCGTCATGCTCGACGACGCGCTCGGATGGTCGGACCCGCAGCGCCTGGAGGCGATGGGCGCTGTCCTCGCCCGGGCCGGCGAGACCGCCCAGGTCATCGTGCTCACGTGCTTCCCGGACCGGTACGTCCACGTGGGCGGCGCCACCGTCCTGCGCCTGGAGTAGGGGACCGACGCCGACGCGCCACTCGTTGGCCCGGCCTCGCCCACGCCGATCCGGGCGCTCGCCGCGTCAGGACTGCTCGACGCCGCGGCTTCCCGAGCCGCCGCTTCGGACACCCGCAGCACGCCGTCGCCAGCCTCTCGATGGACGCGGGCCACCTCGTCTCGCTCGGTCGTGCCATGCAGCTGGCACGACCGCAAGGCATGATCGCCGGCGATGAGTGACTTCGGCCTCTTCGACGACGACCTCACGGTCGCCGAGGCGACTCTCCTCGTCGCGGCGATCGACGAGGACCCTGACGACGGGCCTGCGGATCCGGGTGCGCTCGGCGCCGGAGCCCGCCCGGGCCGTTCCGGGGGGCGCCGCTCCGCCGGGTGCGGGTGCCTGCTCGCAGCCGTCGCGCAGAGCGCGCTCGTGGTGGTCGTCGCGGTCGCGGCGGTGCTCGCCGTCCCTGCCGGCCACCTTGCTTGGTTCAGACCAATGTGCTAGATTTGGTCCGTACCAACCAGGCGGGAAGGGACCCGCCGAGACGGTTCCGCATCATCCACGAGATCATCACGGCGGTCCCCAGACGCTGCCGGCGGACGCGCGAGTCCGATCTCCGCGGGCCTCCGGCTCCGCTGCCGGGGCTCGGCCCACCATCGCATCCAGATCGAGAGCGGCTCCCCACAGCCGTTCTCGAGGACCATCCGGGCGGTCCTCCCACCGCTCGTCGCGTCCCAGCCCTGTCAAGGCCCCGGATCTCCTCCCTCCGGGGCCTTGACGATTCCCGGACGTCCCCGGGGACGTCGACCGGATCGGACCGTCGACGGGCGACGAGATCGAGCGCACCGTGCGCGGGTCGCGCCGACGCCGGCCCAGGACGTGTCCCGGCAGGACCGCCTGGCCGGCCGCTGGCCGCTGGCCGCCCCGATGCCGGCTCGGGGCATGTCCTGGGTGCGGGCCGCCTCCATGGCCGCCGGCGGCACCGCGGCAAGCGCGCCTCCGCCTCGGCTACTTCACGACGATCGTCGTCGTGGTGCTCGTGCCCGCGTACAGCGCCGACCCGCCGC
>CAIYQJ010000154.1 GCA_903928275.1 uncultured Chloroflexota bacterium | reverse complement strand
GGGCATCCGCAGCTCCACGTGGGGATCGAGACCGTCGCGGTGCTCCTCGCGGTCGGGATCGTGGCGTGGCGCCGGAACCTGCTCCTCGGCGTCGCCGTCGCGGTCGCGATCGTGGTGCTCGTCCGGGCCGCGGGCGCGGCACAGGCGGGAGCGGCGCGGGCGCTGAGCCGAGGGGACGGCCGTCCGCCGCTGCCTCCCTCAGGTCTGGCCGACCGCCTCGAGCTCCACCTCGACGAGGAGGGTCGCATCGATGAGGCCGGCGACCACGACGAGCGTCGCGGCGGGGCGGACCGCGCCGAACAGCTCGCCGTGGACTGCGGCGACCGCCGAGACGTGAGCGCGGTCCGTGACGTAGACCCGTGTCCGAACGACGTCCTCGAGGCTCATCCCCGCCTCCGTGAGCGCCTGGGCCGCGATTCCGAAGGCCGCGCGCGCCTGGGCGCCCGGGTCCCCCGGGTGGAGCGACCGCCCGTCCGGGCCGGCGTCGGTCGTGCCCGAGACGAGGCAGCGGCCGCCGACGGCGACCGCGCGGCTGTAGCCGACGCTCGCCTCCCAGGGACCACCCGAGGAGATCCGCCTGCGTGCGCCAGGACTTCCGGCCCAGGTCACGCGCCGTGCCCGGGCGCGAACGAGGGGTCGCGCGAGACCGCGACGATGAGGGCCGCGAGGAGAGCGGTGCGCGGCACGATCGAATCGACCTCGAGGTACTCGCCGGGCGCGTGGGGGATGCCGGCGATCGGCCCGAGCCCGTCGAGCGTGGGGACGCCCATCCCGGCGGTCGTGTTCCCGTCGGACGCGCCGCCGGTGGCGACGTCGCGGACCTGGAAGCCGATCCGCGCCGCGAGGCCTTCCGCATGGTCCACGAGGACGGCGCTCCGCGCCGTCTTCTCCATCGGCCGCCACGACACGGTCTCCACGACGTCCACCGTCACGTCCGGCACGGTCGGCGCGGCCGCGAGCCCGTGGATGGCTGCGAGCGCAGCGTCCAGCTCGGGCCCCGTCGCCGCGCGAAGGTCCACCTCGAGGACCGCCTCATCGGCGACGACGTTCGGACGCGTGCCACCCGCGATGACGCCGACGTTGCACGTGACGGTCGGCCAGCGAGCCGGCAGGGCATGGAGGGCCGTGACGAGGTGCGCCGCCTCGAGGATGGCGCTGCGGCCCTTCTCGGGCTCCACGCCGGCGTGAGCCGCCCGACCGTGGACGAGGAGCCGGAGCTCCACGATCCCCTTCCGGCTCGAGACGATCGCGCCGTTCGCACGTGCACTCTCGACGACGAGGGCGACGTCCGTCTCGGCGGCGAGCGCGCGGATCAGCGGCGTGGAGCTCGGCGAGCCGATCTCCTCGTCGGGGTTCGCGACGAACGCCACGCGCCCGATGGACGGGCCGGCGACCGCGCGGGCCGCCGCGAGCGCGTGGATCGCGGCAATCAGACCGCTCTTCATGTCGGCGACGCCGGGACCGGTCGCGCGGCCGTCGGCGAGGCGGAACGGACGGGACGCCGCCGTGCCCGGCGGGAAGACCGTGTCGAGGTGGGCAAGGACGAGGAGCCGGGCGGCGTCCTCGACGCCAGCGAACGTGGCGACGACGGTGTCGCCGAGCTCGGCATGCGGGTGGACGACGACGAGGCCGCCGATCCCCGCCAGCGCGGCGGCGACCCGCGCGCCGACGGCGTCCACGCCGGCCTTCGAGTAGCTCCCGCAGTCCACCGAGACGAGAGCCTCGAGCTCCGCGAGGTAGGCGGGTCTCGCTTCTTCGACGATCGCGAGGATCGCCGTGAGCTCCGCGTCGGAGACGAGCGGGTCCGGCGACCGGCCGGCCGGCTCCGTGGGATGGGGCCGCTGCGAGGCGGCGGGCATGCGGGGATCGTCCATGGCCGCGAGTCTAGGCGCCATGCGGCCGGCGCACCGCGTCGGATGTCGCCGGCGTGCGGTCCCCGACCGCGACGGTCGTCGGTCGCCTGCGGGCCGGTTGCGCCAGGGACCCGCCGACCGCATCATGCGAGCCGCGGCGCGTCGCGTCGCAGCCAGCAGGGGAAGAGTCGCGTGGATCTCGGCCTCGACCTCGACCTCGACGTCATCGCGTCAGTCGGGGTCATCGCGATACCGGCGACCGCCGGGCGCAACCGGGCCGCGGGCTGATCGCAGCCACGGACGGCACGGCCCCCGGCCCCGCTCCCCTGCCCGCGACCGCGCCGCGGACGCCCGTCCTCGTCCGGCGCGCCCGGCGGCATGCCGGTCTGTATCGGCGCGCTCTCCGGCGCGAGCTGAGCCGGCTCCGCGACCCGCGACGCCTGGCGGCCATCATCATCCTCGGGATCGTCCTCGGCGCGTTCTCCGCCGGGCTGTTCGCGCGCGGCGAGGCGGCCGGCGCCGACGCGCGAGCCTACTGGGCCGGCGTCCGGATCTGGCTGTCGGGCGGCGACCCGTACACCGTCGGCGGGCCCTTCATGCCGTACGTGTACGCACCGTGGATGCTCCCGTTCTTCCTACCGTGGGCGCTGCTCCCGTGGGACGTCGCGTGGTTCTTCTGGCGGGGGTCCACGATCCTCCTCCTGTTCTGGACGGTGGGCTGGGCGTACGTGCGACGCCCCCTGTCGACGGCGGTCGCGGTGCTCCTGCTCTCGTTCCCGATCGCCGCCAACATCGACACCGGGAACGTGAACCTCATCCTCGCGTTCATGCTCTGGGCAGCGCAGGTCGTCCGGCCGCCGTTGGCCGGCTTCCTGTGGGCGATCGCGACCGCGATGAAGTGGGTCCCGATCGTGTTCCTGCCGCTCCTCGCCCGCAGGGCGCGCGGCTGGGGCGTGGCCTGGCTCGGGTTGATGCTCATCCTCACGGTGGCGACGCTGCCGGCGACGGTGGACCAGATCCGCGTCGTCTTCGCGTTCCCGCGCCCTGCGCGCGTCGACTACCTCGTGCTCCTCTGGGCCACGGTCCCGTGGATCTGGCGCCATCCGCAGCCGCTCTGGTGGGCGAGCCCCTCCGCCTGGCCCGGGATCGCGGCGCGCGTGCGCGGCCGCATGGGCCGCTGGCGCGCACGCCTGGCCGGGGGTCCGCGTGCGGGCCTCGCGTCGTTCTGGGTTGCGGCGCGGGACGGGACGCGCGCGTTCTTCGGGCTCACGGCCGGCTGAGGTCTCCGGCTGCCGGCGTGTCGCCGTTCGGCTCACCGGCGCCTCGGGCGGACGGCCCGTCGGCGGTCCGCGCCGCCCTCCGGCCGCGGAGCGGCTCGACGACCGGGACGAGGAGCGCGGCCGCCACGATGTACGCGACGATCGACACGACCAGCGCCGCGCGCGGGCCGGATCCGGCCCGCGCGACGCCCCCCACGGTGTCCATGATCACGCCGCCGAGGGCGAGCGCAAAGATGCCCGAGGTCGCCGTCGCCACGTTGCTCAGGCCCATGTACCTGCCGGACGAGGCCTTCGGGATGATGTCCGTCATGAGCGCCCAGTCGACGGCGAGGAACGAGCCGTTCGCGATGCCGTAGAGCGCGGCGCCGACGAGGCCGACCGGCACGCTCGGAGCGGCGATGAGGATGGCGATGCCGACAGCGCCGAGGGCACACGCGCCCCAGATGACGGGCTTCCGGCCGATCCGGTCGGAGAGCCGCGCGGACGGGATGATCGCGATGACGGTGGCGAGGGCCCCGAGCACGACGACGACGGCGTATGTCGAGCCCGCATCGCGCTCCGCCAGCCCGTGCGACCGGACGAGGTAGAAGAGCGCGAGGCTCATGAGCACGCTCCCGGCCATCAGGAAGAAGAAGCGCGAGCCCACGAGCCAGAGGAAGCTCCGCTCGCGGAGGATGTCCGTGCCCCACGCCGAGAGCGCGATCCGGCCCCACGAACGGCCGGCGCGGGACTTCGCCGCGCGCCCCTCCTGCACCCGGATGACCACCACGAGCATCGTCATGAGCTCGATCGCCCCGAGCGCGATGATGGCGACCGCGTACTGGTGGAACGCGACGCCGAGCGCGGCGACGATCGAGCCCGCGACGATGCCGAGGGTCTGGAAGATGCCGAGGAGCGCGGAGGCGAGTCCCACCTGCGGCTCGGGCACGAGGTCCGGGATGTAGCCCTGGAACGGGCCCTGCGCGAAGTTCGAGCTCGCCTGCAGCAGGAGGAAGAGCGCGGCGATCGCGACGACCGTGTTCGACATGGCGATGCCCGCGAGGAAGACGACGTCGAGGATCGAGCCGATGAAGATGTACGGCTTGCGGCGACCCCACCGGCTCGTGGTGTAGTCGCTGATCGCGCCCACGGTCGGCTGCACCACGGCGGCGATGAGGGAGCCGACGATCGTCATCTGGACGAGCGCGGTGCCTTCCGTCCCCTTCGGCACCAGCTGCTCGAACTCGAGCCTGCCGGTGAGGAGCGCGACCAGGCCACCGAAGATGCAGCTCAGGCCGAGCCAGTAGACCGAGATGGCGAACAGCTGCCGGAGTGGCAGGATCGCCGTGGGGCGGACGCCCTCGCCCTCCGTCGGGCCGAGGGACACGTCGGACGCCAGTGCCATCGCACGCCCCCGCCAGCCGACCGTGGCGGTCGGACGCCCCGACCGTGGCCGATGGCGGCGGCGCCCGTCAAGGGCCGACCGGACCCGACCGGGCCCGGGGACCCGCGGTCAACCCAGCGACGCGGTCCGGGCGAGGCGCACGACGCTCCGACCCGTGGCCTCCGGGCACACGAGCGCGAAGAGCGAGCGATCAACCGAGTAGATGCCGGTCGAGAGCATCTCGATCGGGCCGAGCCTGAACCCGAAGACCGGGTTCTCGCGGTTGCCCGCGTAGTGGTGCACGCTGCCGTCCGGGAGGATGAGCGCGAAGTTCGCCAGGCCACCGAACGCGTCGTGCAGCGCCCCGAGGACATGCGCGGGCCGCTCGCCCGGGCTCCATTCGTCCTCCAGCCAGCGGACCGCCACCTCCGTGTCTGCCCTGCCGTGGATCCGGCCCTGTGCGCGGTAGCGTTCGCGCCGGTGGCGGTACTCGCGAAGGTCGCCGTTGTGGCTGACGGCGAACCGGCCGCCGGGGTCCGCGAACGGCTGCGCGTCCGCGAGCGTGAGCGTGGACAGCCGCGACGGCCGGCGCAGGTGGACGAGGGCGGCAGTCGTCCGGACGGCGCCCAGCTCCTCGCGCCGAGGGTCGTCGCGGAAGGCCCGGAGGTCGCGGTGGATGCCGAACGAGCCGTCCTCCGCCAGCCATGCGACCCCCCAGCCGAAGCCCGCGATCCCGAAGCGCTCGAGCCGCCCGGTGAACGGCCAGAGGTCGCCGAGCGTGAACGGCTCGGCGGAGCGGGCGACGAACTGCTCGCACATGGGCGCCGATGATAGCGGGAACGTGCGCTCGTCGACCGCACCGCAGGACGAGTCGCGGGTGCGCGGCATCAGCCCACGTGGAGCTCACCACGGCGGGTCGCGAGCAGCGATCCCGGGGGGCGGCGGAGGGCAAGGCCGCGATAGGCGGGGACGAACCCCGCGGCGAGCAGGGCGGCCCGATGCGGGGAGTCGCCGACGGGCAGGCCGTCCACGCGCGCCACCACGAGCTCGCGAGCACGCCCGTCCGTGACGAGCGCGGCCAGCGCGACGAGCGCCGCGGCGGCAGCGGTCGGGTCGTCGAAGGCCGGAAGCGTGACGAGGCCCCGGCCGCCTCGCTCGACGTAGACGAGCGGCTCGCCCTCCACGAGGACGACGTGTGCGCCGGCGGATCGCGGGAGGAGCCGCCGGCCGTCGTCATCCGGGCGTCGCGGCCACGGGGCGGACGCGCCATACGGGTTCGCGGGGTCGGCTGCCGCGAGCACGAACGTGACCGGATCGCCGGGCCGCGGCTCGCGGACGGCGCGGAGCCGATCCACGGCGCCCGGGAGCGCGAACTGCGCCGCGCCCATCCCGTCGATGAAGTAGCCGCGCCGCACGCGCCCGGCATCCTCGAGCGCGCGCAGGACCGGGTAGACGGCGGCGAACCCGCCGCCGGTGCCCTCGGCGGCGACGGCGGCGCGCGTGACGATCCCGTGGCGGTCGAGGAGCGCGAGCGCCGCGGCGTGGAGCCGGTGCGTCTCGGCTCGCGCACCGGCCGGCCGCGGGTCGGCGGTCCGCACGAGC
>CAIYQJ010000153.1 GCA_903928275.1 uncultured Chloroflexota bacterium | reverse complement strand
GGGCATCCGCAGCTCCACGTGGGGATCGAGACCGTCGCGGTGCTCCTCGCGGTCGGGATCGTGGCGTGGCGCCGGAACCTGCTCCTCGGCGTCGCCGTCGCGGTCGCGATCGTGGTGCTCGTCCGGGCCGCGGGCGCGGCATAGGCGGGAGCGGCGCGGGCGCGGAGCGGCGCAGGCGGGCCACGTGCGGATGGATCCGGCGCTCCGCGGCGTCCGGGTGGACTCAGCCCCCCATCGTCTCCAGGATGGCGACATGCGCGATGACGGCGATGAGGATCGGCACTGCGAACGCGCTCACCAGGCGCGCGATGAGCACCGTGTCGAACGGCCACGTCCGGATCGCGGCGACGCGTCCGTCCACGTAGCCCCACGCCACCGCGGCATGCAGGTCCGTCAGCTCGACCGTCGAACGGTGCGCCGGTGTCACGCGCATCGAGAGGTCGAGGATCTCGAGCAGGCGCGCGGTGGAGAGCGCGGATAGCTCCGCCTTCTTCGCCGTCATCTGGCGGTGGACGGCGCGCAGCGGGAAGAAGAAGAGCACGAGGCCGAGGCAGGTGCAGGCCGCCCAGGTCGCGGAGAGGGTGGGCTGCGCCCCGGCCGAGTACAGCCAGGCCGCCGCCACGGCCATCCCGATGAAGTAGGCCGACGCCAGCGCGAGGGAGAGGTCTCCGAGCGGCCGGGTCCCGAGGAACGGGTCGTCGAGGTTCGAGACGAAGCGGAGCGGTCGACGACAGATCGCAGTCAGGCCGGCGACGGAACCCATGTAGACCCACACGAACGACACGATGACGATGGCACGGACGGCCATCACGGCCACATCGAGGACGAAGACCGGCATCCAGTCCGCCGGGACCGTGCCCCCGCTCGCGAAGTGCTCCGCGAGCAGGATGACGAGAAGGATGAGCGACGCGACCAGGGGCGGCCGGCCGTCGGCTGCCCGGGCGAACGGGCCGTTCCCGGCTCCCTCGCCGTCGGGCGCGAGGTCGGCGATCTCGACCAGCGTCCTCGCCGAGCGCTCGCGCATCCAGCGGATCGCGACAAGACAGTAGAAGAAGAGCGCGACGAGGATGACCTTGAACGCCAGGTCCACCTCGTCCGTCCATGCGCCCAGCCCCGGGCGCGTGATGTTCGTCAGGAGGTGGGACTCGCCGGGCGGGCTGATCGGGTCGAGCGGGAGGAAGAGCACCACGCTCACGGCGAGCGCGAGGACTCCGTACGGGAGCCGGAGGCGTCGCGACAGGCGCTCCAGCAGGTTGTCCACCATGGCGCGCATCATCGCACCGGCCCCGGGCGCCCGGTCGGCCGGACGGGTCGCCTGCCCCGGTCCTCGCCTACCTTCGCCTCGTCGGACCCGCCGTCCTCGCGGCGCTCGCGGCTGTGAACGTGCTCGTCACGCCCGACGCCGGCGGGCATCCGCAGCTCCACGTGGGGATCGAGACCGTCGCGGTGCTCCTCGCGGTCGGGATCGTGGCGTGGCGCCGGAACCTGCTCCTCGGCGTCGCCGTCGCGGTCGCGATC
>CAIYQJ010000152.1 GCA_903928275.1 uncultured Chloroflexota bacterium | reverse complement strand
CGCCTCGCGGCGATCCTCGCGGGCGGCGCCGGGGACGACCACGACGGCCGCGGCGGCCCCGACCCGGTCGTGAACTCGTACCACCACCAGGCGGTCCGGTCGTCGGATCTCGCGGACGGCATGGTGGCGGGAGCATGGGCGTCGAGCGACGCGGGCGACCTCGTCGAGGGGCTCGAGTCGGCCGACGGGCGCTTCGTCGTCGCGGTCCAGTGCCACCCGGAGAGGACGGAGTCCACGCCCGCGCCGTTCGAGCGGCTGTGGGCCGCCTTCGTCGAGGCGTGCCGGGAGCGACGGGCCGGCTGACCGCGACGTCCCCCGCCGCACCGTCCCGGCCGGCTGCTGGTCGACCTACTGGTCGACCGCCTCCAGGCGTCCAGCCTCGATGACGCGCTGGAGGAATCGCCGCGTCCGCTCCTCGCGCGGGTGCCGCAGGATCACGTCCGGCGGGCCCTCCTCCAGGATCGCGCCGGCGTCGAGGAAGCACACGCGATTCGCGATGTCGCGCGCGAACCCCATCTCGTGCGTGGCGATGACCATCGTCATGCCGCCCGCGGCGAGCTCGCGGATGACGTTGAGGACCTCGGCGACGAGCTCCGGGTCGAGCGCGCTCGTCACCTCGTCGAGCAGGAGCAGGTGCGGCTGCATGGCGAGGGCACGGACGATCGCCACGCGCTGCTGCTGGCCGCCGGAGAGTCGATCCGGGAACTCGTGGGCCTTCTCCCGCAGCCCGAAGCGCTCGAGGGTCGCGAGGGCGTCCCCTTCGGCCTGCGCCTTGGAGTGCCGCAGCACCTTGCGCGGCGCGAGGGTCACGTTGTCGAGGACCGACATGTGCGGGAACAGGTTGAACGCCTGGTAGACGATCCCGATCCGGCGGCGAAGGCGGTCCACCTTCACGCCCGGCGCGGTGATCTCCTCGCCGGCGACGAAGATCCGTCCCGCATCGATCGGCTCGATGAGGTTCACGCACTTCAGGAGCGTCGACTTGCCCGAGCCGGACGCGCCGATGAGGCAGACCACCTCGTGCTCGCGCACGACGAGGTCGATGCCACGGAGCACCTCGAGCTTGTCGAACGACTTGCGGAGCCCCTCGATGCGGAGGGCGACGCCCCCCTCGATCGCCGGCGGCGCCGTCATCGGACGCCGGCGAGCTGGCGCTTCCGGTCGCGCGCGACGAGCCAGTCGGTGAACCGGGCGAGCGGGATCGTCACGACGATGAAGACCAGCGCCGTCGCGATGTACGGCGTGAAGTTGAACGTGGCCGCCTGCTTGATCTGCGACTGCCGGAAGATCTCCACGACGCCGATGTACGAGACGAGCACGGTGTCCTTCTGGAGGCCGATGAAGTCGTTGAGCAGGGGCGGGACGACCCGTCGCACCGCCTGCGGCAGGACCACGTAGCGGAGCGACTGGAACCGCGACAGGCCGAGCGACCGCGCGGCCGCGTCCTGGCTGGGGTGGACCGAGTCGATGCCGGACCGGTAGACCTCCGAGACGTACGCCGAGTAGATCAGCGTCAGCGCGAGGACCGCGTAGAAGAACTGGCTGGTGGGGACGCCCGGCAGCGCGAGCCCGGGGATGCCGAACCCGAGGATGTAGATGACGAGGACGCCCGGCAGGGCGCGGAAGACGTCCACGTACACGGTGCCGAGGACCCGCACCGGCACGAAGACGGGGCCGGGGAGGCTGCGCACGACCGCGATGACCAGCCCCACGGTGAGGATGAGGACCTCGCTGATCATGAACAGCTGGATGTTCACCCAGAACGCCCGGACGATCGAGGGGAGCGAGGACCAGAAGACCTCGCCGTTGAAGAACGAGGCCTTGACCTCCGGCCAGCCCGGGGCGTTCACCACGATCGCGACGAGCACGCCGAAGAAGACGACGGTGCTGATGACCGCGATGAGGGTGGATCGGGCCGCGGCTCCGAGGCGTGGCGGCCCGATGACGCGGGGAGCGCCGCGGCTCGGCGGCGCGGGGAGCGCCGCCGGACCCGCGGGATCGGTGGATCCGGCCATGCGTGCGGGCGGCCGGCCGGCCGACTAGGGCTGGAAGACCGGCGCGCCCGCCTTGTCCGACATCCAGGTCTTCGTGATGGTGTCGAGCGTACCGTCGGCGCTCAGCGCGGCGATCGCCTTGTTCACGCACTGCGTGAGGGCGCTCGACTTGCGAAGGACGAGGCTGAAATGCTCGCCGGCCGTGCCCGAGGCGACGGGGAACTGGCCGACGATGACGCCGTTGTCCAGCTGGGCGGCGGTCATGTAGAACGCGGTGGGCAGGTCGACGACGATGCCGTCGATCTGCTTGTTCTTCAGGGCCTGGATCGCCGCGTCGTTCGTGTCGAAGACCTGCGGGTCCTTGGCCGGCACGATGACCTTCGTGATCGTGTCGTAGCTGGTCGTGCCCACCTGCGCGCCGAGCTGGTACTTCTTCAGCTCGGTGATGGTGGTGGCCTTGGAGATCGGCGAGCCCTTGAGCGCCACGACCGCCTGGCTCACGAAGTAGTAGCCGTCCGACAGGTCGGCGGTCTGCGTGCGCTCCGTGGTCCACGACACCTGGTTGATGTCGAAGTCGAAGTTCTTCGCACCCGGCGCGTACGAGTTGTTGAACGGTTCGTAGATCCAGGTGACCGCGGTCGGGGCGAACCCGAGCTGCTTGGCCACCGCGAAGGCCACGGCGCTCTCGAATCCCTGGCCGTTCGTGGGGTCGCCGAGCTCCCACGGGCTCGGGTTGGGACTGCTCGCCGCGTAGTAGGGCGGGTAGGCCGGGTTGTCGGTGCCGATCGTGAGCGTGCCGGGCGTGACGAGCGTGAGATTCCCCGGCGCGCAGGCGTCGGGCGTGGGCGTCGGCGTGGGCGCCGGGGTGGGAGCCTCGGTGACGGCGACCGACGGCGCCGCGGTCGGAGCGGCCGTGGGCGCCGCGGTCGGCGCGGCCGTGG
>CAIYQJ010000151.1 GCA_903928275.1 uncultured Chloroflexota bacterium | reverse complement strand
GCGGCCGGGACGACCGTCACCGCCAGGTGCGGGCCGGCGCGCACCAGGGTCACGTCCCACGTGGCCACGCCCGCGTTCCCCGCGGCATCGAACATGCGGAGCGTGGCACGGTACGTCCCGCCGGGGACCTTCGCGCCGGCATCGGACCGGCCGTCCCAGGCGGCTGTCGCCGCCGGGCCGTCGCCGGAGATCGTCCGGACGACCGTGCCCACGGTCGCCGTGGCGCCCGCGGTGCCGGCCGCGACCGGCGAGATCGACACCGTCCAGCGGAGCGCGTCCGGGGCGTTGCCCGTGACGGTGATGTCGGCCGGACCAGCGCCGTCGGGATCCAGCGTCGCCGCGGATATCGACGACGACGCGAGGACCGGGGCGACCGTGTCCACGACGACGCCGAAGCTGTCGACCTGCGCCTGCGTCGCCGGCCGCGCCGACGGCGCGTGGTACGCGGTGGCCGCGACCTTCCCGGCGAGCTGGACGAGGTACGTCCCGTCGGGCACCACAGCGCCGGCGACGCGCCCGTCCCAGGACCAGGAGCGCCGTCCCGCCGGCTGCGACCCGATCGCCACCGTCCCCACGACGGTGCCGTCCGGTCGCAGGATCGTCGCGGTGACGGCCGTCATCGCGGCCCGGGCCGACCAGGAGACCGCGAGAGTGTCGCGGCTGCCGTCGCCGTTCGGGGAGAACGTGCGGCGCGCGACGGCCGCCGACCCGATCGAGGCCGGCCCGCCGCCGTCGAACGCATAGCCCGCGAAGCCGGCCGCGATCACCGTGGCGCTCGGGCGCCGCGTGGGGACCGCGAGGGTCGCGCCGGCCTGCTTCACCGCGAGCCAGGCCTTCGTCCGCACTGCCGAGCCGACGGGCCACGCCGTGATCGGCCCGGTCACCTGGACCCACGACGCGCCGCCCGCGGCGCGCGGACCGCTCGTCACGAGGAAGACGTCGCCGGCCTTCGCCGCCGCCACGCGCTTCGAGGTGGTGGCCGGTCCGGACCGCAGGGCCACGGCGCCGGCGGTGAGGCGGACGAACCCACCCTTCGCGAGCGGGGTGATGGCCGTGGACGGATCCTCCGTCGTCCACGGGCTCACGTTGCCGGCGGCGTCGTGCGCCCGCACGCGGAAGGCGTGATCGACTCCGTTCGTGCCGAGCCAGACATCGCTCGTGGCGAGGGTGCCCGTGAGCCAGTCCGCCCAGGGGCCGCCGGCGGACGCCTCCTGGACGTCGTAGCCGGTCACCCCGACCGCGTCCGCGCCGCTCCAGGCGACGACGACCCCCTCGTCCGGGGCGACCGGGGGCAGGACGCCGAGTGCGGCCGTTGGCGGCGTCGTGTCCCCAGCCGGCGGCGTGGTGCCCCCGCCCAGCCCCCCGAACATGTCGCGCAGGAGCGCGGCGAGCTCCGGCCGCTGGCCGTCGTACCCCAGGGCCCACATCCCGACCCCTGCGAGGCCGCGCGAGTCGGCGAGCTGGTACTTGAGCCGGAGCGACTCCGCGTCGTCGTAGAAGAGCTCGCGCCAGGAGGTGCTGCAGGTCGACGGGGTGGGGCACGTGTCGCGCTGGTAGGCGGTCCACGGCCCCTGCTCCTGGGGATCCCACTGGCGACCGTTGTCGGCCGCGAGCTGCGCCGCGAGATCGTAGATCGCCGTCGCCGAGTACCCGTACCGGGCACCGGACTGCGTCTTCGCGCGGAGCGCGTCCGAGACGGTGGACCAGGCGCGGCCGTAGTACGGGACGCCGAGGATGATCCTGGAGGCCGGCACGCGCGCCAGGTACGTATCGAGCGTCTCCGTCAGGTCGTAGGACGGGCCCGTGAGCGGCGAGATCGAGCCCGCGTACCCGGCGTCGGCGGTGCGGTAGTCGTAGCCCATGATGAACAGCGCGTCGGCGGCGCCGGCCGCGACCAGCTGCTCGTGCGGGTAGTTCTCCGTCGTCCCCAGGACGTCGATGGTGATGCGACGACCGGGCCCCGCGGCGTCGAGCGCCGTCCGAAGGTCGCGGACGAAGGCGACGAGGTTCAGCTCCTGCCCCGCGACGAGCGGCTCCACATCGAGGTTGATGCCGTCCGCCCCGCGACTCGTCACGGCGCTCACGAGGTTCGCGATGAGGGTCGCCCGGGCGGTGGGACTCGAGAGGAGGGCCTTCTGCACCTTCGCCTGGCTCGTCGTCCACGCGAAGACCGCGAGGGTGAGGTCGACGCTGACGCCGTTGGCGTGCGCGGCATCGATGATGTCCGTGAGGGCCTGGCTCTTCCAGCCGGCCCAGCCCGAGGTCGCCGAACCGTCCGCGTTGGCCGTGATGAGGCTGCCGTTCGCCGCCGCCCCGACGCTGAAGTACGCGATCGTGGACAGCGACGCGTAGTCGAGGTGCAGGTTGGGATCGACGAGCTCCCAGTACGGGAGGAAGCCGTAGACCTGGCGACGGAGCGCGGTCGCCCCCGCGGCCGAGACGCCTGAGGCCGCCCGGACGCCCGGCACATGGGCGCCGGAGGTGCCCGACGCGGCGACGGCCCCGCCCCCGGCGCGAACGCGGAGCGGGACACGGGCGGGGGAACCGGGCGGGAAGGCGTATGTCCGGGACGCATGGGCCTGCGTCTCGAGGTAGGCGTCGCTCGGCCCGCTCACCGGTCCGCCGATCGCGCTGGAGGCCGCGTCCCGACCGGGGACTGAGCCGAGGGCGACCGGCGTGGCGACGGACACGGCCGTGCGGATCGGGTCGGCCGCGGCGGTCGGGCCTGCCATCCCCGGCACCGCGAGCCCACCCACGAGCAGGACCGCCGCGACGGCGGCGCGCGCCATGGCCGCGAGCGTCGCCGGGGTCCGGGCGGCGCGGCCACCGCCGGGGTGCGTTCGGGTGGGGATCAGGACAGAGCCTCCGACAGGCCGCGCGAGCAGGGGGCCCGGGATCGCGGCGTCTGGGCCACCTTAGCGCAGGTCGCCGATCGCGGCCCCCGAGCCGCTACCGGAGCGGCAGCGCGACATCGTAGGTCGCGCCCACGCCGCCGGCCACGTGGAGCGAGATCCTGCCGGCGTGCCCGCCCGTGGGGATCGTCGTCCGCAGGCGCCACGTGGTCGCGTTCAGCGGCGTCAGCGCGGCGTCCCACGCGCCGATCCCCGGCTGGGTGACCGTCACGTCCGGAGGCGCCGTGAGCGGAAGGGCGGTCCAGACGGTGATCACGACCACCTTGCCCCGGGTCGGCGCGACCGGGCTCACGGCGACACGGAAGGGCCCCACGCCGACGACGACCGCCTGGGCGGGAGAGGTGGCCCCGTCGTCCGCGCGCACCGTGACCGTGTACGTCCCGGGCGCGACCGCGGCGCCGGCGTCGCTCAGCCCGTCCCACGTGATCGACTGGGGCCCGGCGGCCATCGGCTGGGCCGCGGCGAACGTCCGGACGGTTCGGCCGGCGGCATCCACCGCGGTCCACGTGACCGTGGCCGGACGCGTGAGGGTGAACGAGAGCGTCGCGTCGCGGCGGGTCGCGCCGGGCGTCGCCGGGTCGAAGACCGCCGCCGACGTGCGCACGGACGCGAGCGTGGTCGAGACGGTCACCTGGCGCGTCACCGCCCGGCCGAGGTTGCCGCCGGCATCGCGCGGCACGATGGCGTACGTGTAGGACCCGTCCGGGATCGGGGCGCCCACCGGACCGCGTCCGTCCCAGATCACGGCACCGGCTCCGGCCGGGACGGGGACATCGCTCGTGTCGACGATCGACCCGGCCGCATCCCGGACCGAGACCGTGAGGGTCGCGGCTTCGCTCGCGGTGAACGCGGTGCGCAACGTGTCGGCCACGCCGTCGCCGTTGGGGGACACGACGACCGATGTGGCGGGCAGGCTCGCGGTCAGCACGGGCGGGGTGCGGTCGACCGCGATCCGGAAGGTGAGCGCGGTGCCGGCGTTGCCCCAGGCGTCGGTGGCGCTCACGCGCAGGTCGTACGAGCCGTCCGCGACGGGCACGCCGCCGGCCGTCCCGTCCCACGCCACGGAGAACGCGTCCCCGGACCCGCCGGTGGACAGCACCGACCGCCCGTCCCGCCCGACGATCGCCGCGTTCCACGTCGCGGGCTCGCTCAGCCGACCGGAGATCGAGACCCCGCCGGTGCCCGCTCCGCTGCTCGCCCCGATCGCGCGCGCCCCACCGTCGATGAGGTATGCGATCGGCGCGATGCTGTCACGCGGGATGAGCGCGTCGAGCGGGACACGCCCGGTCGGACCGCCGTCGAGCGGGCGCACCTCCACGGTCGGCCGGCCGGCCAAGGGGCCGGACGCGGGCGTGCCCGTCGACCGGAGGACGCGCAGTCGGGTGCCCGGGGCGAGCGGCGTGCCGTCCGCCGGCGCGGCGGCGTTCGACGCGAAGAGCTGCGTGCCGCCCGGCCCCACCTCCGCGGCCCCGGGGACCTGGACGGTGACCGGGGTGGCCGCGGTGTCCGCGGCGCGGCCTCCGACGACGTCCGCGGCGGCGAGACCCGGGAAGACCGTGAGCGCGCGCCAGAAGCTCGACCCGGCTGGATCGAGGGTGAGCGTGGCGCCCGGGGTCTGCTCGCTCGGCGCGGCCGCCTCCGAGTGGTTGGACCCGGGGACCGAGCGCCAGATGTCCTCGACCGTCGACGCCGTGGAGAAGAGGCGATCGATGACGCCGGCGGCCGTGCCGAACCACGCGTCGGCGATGACGGCGCGAGCGCCCGCGCGCATCCAGCCCGCCGCGAACCCGTCGGCTCGCTGGCGCGCCACTGCCGGCGTGGGGTCGGGCATGCCGGGCTCCGAGCTGCCGCCCGCGTAGCAGAGGTGGGCAAGGATGACGACCGCGCTCGGCGCGAGCCGCACCTGCGCCGCGATGAGGTCCGCGCCGTAGTACTTCGCGGACGACGCGGCGTTCCCGCCACCCGGCGGGTCCAGGCCCAGGCCGTCCTGCGTCGCGCCGTCGTACGTCCTCGACCGCGGGTCGGGGAACCCGTTCCCGTGGCCCATGTACACGACGATCGACGCGCCCTGGAGCGCGGCCGCGACGCGATCCCACGTGGCGGCAGGCGTGTAGATCTCCTCGACGTCGGTGGTCCAGCGCCGCGCGGCGTCGGCCGCGGCGGTTGCGTCGTCGATGTACGACGCGGTCGCCGACCCGGTGGGGCCCACGACGATGACGACCTTCGCCGGCGCGCCGGACGCGGCGCGCGCGGGCACGGCGGCCGCGAACGCGAGCGAGGTGCCGGCGAGCGCGGTCGCGAGGATGGCGACGACGAGCGTCTGGTATGCGGTCCTTCGCATCGAGCCTGGCTCTCCCGGGAGCACGGATGTCGACGGACCGGTTGGGCACATACCGGTTAGCCGCAGTCTATGCGGGCAGCGTCATCATCGCACCGGGCCGCAAGTCGGGTCGCGCACGGTACTTTCGGCCGGGGCATGGTGCGGGGTCGCGGGGCCGCCTGCGGGCCCGCCGGGGCGTGGCGGCCCGCCTGCGGGTGGAGGCCCGCCTGCGGGTGGAGGCCCGCCCGCGCGTGGAGGCCCGCCGGGGCGTCGCCTACGGGCCCGCCGACGCGGGAGGCGGCAGTGCGCCGGTGGGCTGGGGCCCCGCACTCGGGCTCGCGTCGGTCGGTGCGATCCCGCCCGCGTAGTCGGTGATCACGAGGACGTTCGTCGCCTTTCCGAGGTCCAGGATCGGCGCGATGTACGCGGTCTGCACCACCGCGTTCGGGTCGCGGACAACGTCGAGGATGGAGCCGATGACGAGGCCGCGCGGGTACGGCGAGCGGACGCCGTCCGCGAGCGAGATGCCGGCGGTCACGACCTGGTCGCCGATCGCCAGGCGCTCCGTGGAGTCGATGTTCTGCATGACGAGCGCGCCGCCGAGCTGCCCGACCACCTCGCCCGTCGCCTTGGACGAGCCCACCTCGCCGACCACGGTGGAGCTCGTGTCCGTGATGAGGAGCACCTGGGCGAAGTCCGAGCCGACGCGGGCCACGCGACCGATGAGAGCCCCGCCCTGCCCGATGACGACGTCGCCGAGGGCGATCCCATCCGCGGAGCCGCGCCCGAGGGTGATGACGCGCCGCACGTCCGACGTCTCGCGTCCGATGACCGGGGCGGCCACGGTCCGGTTCTTCAACGTGCTCTTCAGCTGGAGGAGGGCGCTGAGCTCGGCGTTGTCGGTCCGGACGGACCCGAGCCGGGCGTTGTCGGCCGCGAGCCGATCGTTCTCCGCCTGCAGCGCCTCGTTCTGCCGATGGAGGTCCCCGATCTGGGCGACCGTGTCGACGACGCCGCTGACCCCCGTGGCGACGGAGGTGAGCGCCGCCTGGATCGGCGACAGCGCGAACGCGATCCCCTTCTGCATCTCGACGGCGACGGGGTTCGACGAGACGAGCATGAGCGCCAGGCTGAGGGCGAGGAGGACGCCGTACGCGGCCCAGCGACGCCGGATGCGACGCGCCGCCGTGACGCCGACGGTCATGCCGCCCGCCTCACCGCGGCGGGCGCGAGTACGTCTCCGCGACGAGCACTCGCTGCAGGAGGTCGATCTCCTGGAGGACCACGCCGGTGCCGCGAGCCACGCAGGTGAGCGGGTCATCGGCGATATGGACCGGCATCTGCGTCGCCTCGCCGATCCGCTGGTCGAGCCCGGCGAGCAGGGCGCCGCCGCCGGCGAGGACGATCCCCTGGTCCATGATGTCGGCGACGAGCTCCGGGGGCGTCTCCTCGATCGTGTCCTTGATCGTGTCGACGATCTGCTGGACCGACGGCTCGATCGCCTCGCGGATCTGGTCCGCGCCCACCTCGACGCCGCGCGGCAGCCCGGTGAGCAGGTCGCGGCCGCGGAGGAGGACGCGCTGGCCATCCCATTCGCCCGGGTAGCCGGATCCCACCGCGATCTTGATGTCCTCGGCCGTCCGCTCGCCGAGCAGGAGGTTGTACTCGCGACGGGCGAACGCGACGATGTCCTGGTCCATCTCGTCGCCGCCGATCCGGATGCTGCGGCTCACGACGATGCCGCCGAGGCTGATCACGGCGACCTCGGTCGTCCCGCCTCCGATGTCCACGATGAGGCTGCCCGACGGCTCGCTCACCGGCAGGCCCGCGCCGATCGCGGCCGCCATGGGCTCCTCGATGAGGCGAGCCCAGCGCGCGCCGGCGTTCATCGCCGCGTCGCGGACCGCGCGCTTCTCCACCTCGGTGACGCCCGACGGGATCCCGAGGAGCATCCGCGGTCGCGGGATGAGCCCGATCCGATCGTGGACCCGGTGGACGAAGTACTTGATCATCTGCTCGGTCACGTCGAAGTCGCTGATGACCCCGTCGCGCAGCGGGCGCACGGCGATGATGTCCGCCGGCGTCCGGCCCACCATCCGTTTGGCCTCCGCGCCGATCGCGAGGACCTTCTTGGTCTTCGCATCGATCGCGACGACGCTCGGCTCGCTGATGACGATGCCGCGGTCGCGCACGTGGACGAGCGTGTTCGCCGTCCCGAGGTCGATCCCGATGTCCCGGGAGAACATGCCGAGGAAGGAGTCGAGGATGCTCAGCGCATGGCTCCTGCGCGGATCGCTCCGCCGCGAGCGGGGCGGGGACGCGCGGTGGGGGGGACCGCCCGGGACGATGGCCCGGACGGACTGACGCCCCGGGAGTATACCCGCGGACCTCGCGGAGCCGGCTTCAGACGGCCGGGAGGCCCGGGTCGACGTGCGACGGCGCTCCGGCCGAGCCTCAGCCGTCCGCCCCGAGATGGCGGTCGAAGAAGGCGGCGATCCGATCGCGGGCATCGAGCGTCGCCGGCTCGTTGAAGTCGATCCCGCCGGTGAACCTGCCCATGACCGCGAAGAGCCAGGGGGTCTTCTCGTCGCTGTGGTCGTTCATGAACGAGTGCCCCGCGTCCGGGTACTCCTTCACGTCGTGATCGACCGCGAGCGTCGTGAGGATCCCGTCGAGCTTCGCGGCCGCCCCGCGCAGCGAGCGGTCCCTGGCGCCGTAGCTCGCGACGATGGGACACGCGTCGCGCAGCGCCGCCAGGGGCTCCGCGGGGATGGCCCCGTAGCTGGCGCTCGCGGCTCCGAACCCGTGCCCGGGCGCGAGCGCGAGGGCGAACCCGCCGCCCATGCAGAACCCGATCACGCCGATCCGGCCGGTACAGCCGGGCTGCCCGACGAGCCATGCCCGTGTGGCTTCCACGTCATCGAACGACCG
>CAIYQJ010000150.1 GCA_903928275.1 uncultured Chloroflexota bacterium | reverse complement strand
CGCCCATCCGGAGCCCCGTCCGGACGGAATCCATCGCCACGTTGCCGCCGCCGACGACCGCGACGTGCTGGCCGTGGAGGACCGGCGTGTCCGTCTTGCCGGACCACGCGCCCATGAGGTTCACGCGCGTGAGGTACTCGTTCGCACTCAGCACGCCCTTGAGATTCTCGCCCGGGACGCCCATGAAGACCGGCAGCCCCGCGCCGACGGCGATGAAGACTGCATCGAAGCGCTCGCGCAGCTCGCCGAGGGTCCACGTCTTGCCGATGATGGCGTTCCGCTCGATCTTCACGCCGCGGGCCACGAGCCGGTCCACCTCCTGCTGGACGATGTCCTTGGGAAGTCGGAACTCGGGGATCCCGTAGGTGAGGACGCCGCCGGCCGCGTGGAACGCCTCGAAGATGGTGACCTCGTGGCCGAGGCCCACGAGCTCTCCCGCGGCCGTGAGGCCGGCCGGGCCGGACCCGATGATCGCGACCTTGCGGCCGGTGGGCTCGTGGACGTCGAGGACGACCGCTCCCTCGTGGCTGTTCGCCCAGTCCGCCACGAATCGCTCGAGGGCGCCGATGGCGACGGCCGGGCCCTTCTTGGCGCGGATGCAGCGGCCCTCGCACTGGATCTCCTGGGGGCACACGCGGCCCGTCACGCATGGGAGGGCGTTGTCGATGAGCATGGAGCGTGCGGCGCCGCGGACATCGCCCTGCTGCAGCAGGGCGATGAAGCCCGGGATGTCCACGCGGACCGGGCAGCCGTCCATGCACGTCGGGTTCTTGCACTGGAGGCACCGATCGGCCTCCAGAAACGCGAGCTGCATGGAGAGGCCGAGGTTGACCTCGGCGAAGTCGCGGGCGCGGATCTCCGCCGGGCGTTCGGGCATGCCCACCCGCTCGACCGCCATGCGCTCGCGGTTGGTGGGCTTCGCGGTGGTGGGATCGCCGGGGACGTGCGGGGGGAGAAGAGCGCCGGCCTCCTCGTGGTGGCGGGCGCCCGCGCGGGCCGACGGGACGGTCGGCTCGAGCGGCTCGGTCATCGGGACGCCTCCGGGAGACCGGTCGGCGGGCGCATGAAGTCCGCGCCCATCTCGCCCACGGGCGCCTCGGCCGCGAGCGCCGCCATCTTCGCCACGTGGACCTGCTGCTGTCGCTCGAGCGCGGCCTGCTCGAAGCTGCGGTACGTGGTGAGGCGATCCGCGAGCTCCCGGAAGTCGACCTTGTGGGCGTCGAACTCCGGCCCCTCCACGCACGCGTAGACGGTCTTGCCGCCCACGCTCACGCGGCAGCCGCCGCACATGCCCGTCGCGTCCACCATGATCGCGTTGAGCGAGACCATCGTGGGGACGCCGTACGGGCGCGTGAGCTCCGACACGGCCCGCATCATGGGGACCGGGCCCACCGCGTAGATCTCGTCCACGCCGCCCGCATCGAGAAGGTCACGCAGCGCGTCCGTCACGAAGCCGTGGCGTCCGTAGCTGCCGTCATCGGTGCAGACGACCACATCGCCATACCGGCGAAGCTCCTCTTCGAAGATCACCCACTCACGCGAGCGGCCGCCGATGATGCTCGTCACCGCGACCCCGCGCGCCGCGAGGCCCTGCGCGATGGGGTGGACGACCGCGGTGCCCACTCCGCCGCCCACGCAGACGGCGCGGCCGGACCCGATGAGCTCGGTGGGACGGCCCAGGGGCCCCGCGATGTCGATGATCGCCTGGCCGACCTCGAGGGCGACGAGGTCCGCAGTGCTCTTGCCGACCGACTGGATGACGAGCGTGATCGTCCCGGCCACCGCATCCCCGTCGGCGATCGTGAGCGGGATGCGCTCGGCGCCGGGACCCAGGTGGACGATGACGAACTGGCCGGGCTGCCGGATCTCCGCGATCCGGGGCGCCTCGACGACGAGGCGGGTGACGTTCGGCGAGAGCTGGACCTTCTCGCGGACAGGGTGCATCGGGTCTCCGTGGTGTGCCTGGGGATGGTGGTGCCGAGAGAGTATGGTGCCGCGGGCCGCCGAGTGACCCATGCGTCGATGCGCATGTATCCGAGGGCCGAAGGTCACGCGCGCTGGCGGACCGATCGGACGATCGGATCGATCAGCCCCCCGAGGGGGCGGCGACCTCCTTGCCCTTCGGCCAGTAGAGCTCCTTCTTCACGTGGAACTCGGGGAAGCCGCGGCCCATGAGGACCCGTTCCACGTTGAGGATCATGTCCGGGTTCCCGCAGATGTACACGACGGTGCGCTCGGGCCGGAGGCCCAGGTCGCGGCAGACGTCGTCGATCACGCCCTCGACGCGCCCCGTGCGCCCCGTCCACTCCGCGTTGCGCGGGTCGGCCGGGCGGCTGATCGTGGGCACGTATCGGACCGGGTACGCGCCGTCGCGCTCCCAGCCCTCGAGGACGTCGCGGTAGCCGAGCTCATCCGCGTACGAGACGCCGTGGAGGACGACCGTCTTGCGCGGCTTCCGTTGGGCCATCGTCTCGCGGATCATCGAGATGAACGGGGCGATGCCGGTGCCCGTCGAGACGAACAGGTGCGTGCGCGCGTCGGCCGGCTCCAGGAGGAACCGCCCCTTGGGCCCGGCCATCCGCATCGGGTGACCGACCTGGAGTCGCCAGAGCAATGTCGTGAAGCGGATGATCGGCACGTGCCGCACGTAGAACTCGTAGCCATTCGCCGTCTCGACCGGCGCGGAGGCCACCGAGTACGGCCGCTGCCAGAGCTTGCCATCTGCCATGACGCCGATCGTCATGTACTGGCCCGGCTCGAACGGGACCGGCTCGCCGTCGAACCGCACGCTGAAGTAGGCGAGCGTGTCCGTCTCATCGTGGCGCTCGACGAGCGTCGCGTTGTAGCGCTCATCGGACGGGACGATGACGCGCGGGTCGTCTGTCGGGTGCGTCATGCGGGATCCTCGCAGCTGTCGCCCGGGCCGGGCCCACCGTCCGAGCGTATCACCGGGCGGTCCGGGCCGCGACCGCGGTGCCCGCCGGCCCGCCGCAGTCCCGTGCCTGCCGGCCCGCCGCAGACCCGTGCCCGCCGGCCCGGCGCATCCTCGCGCACGCGCAAACTCGCGACCACGCCGGCTCGCGACCGCCATCGACGCCGTCAGGGGATCGCGACGCGCCGGGCGCCCTCGCCGCGGCGCAGGGACGCGAGTGCGGCCTCCACGCCGTCGAGCGGGATCCGCTCCTCGATGAGGCGCTCGATGGGGAGGCGACCTTCCCGGTGCAGGCGCGCGTACAGCGGGAAGTCCCGCGTGGCCACCGTCGACCCGTACGCGGAGCCGAGGATCCGCCGGCCGCCGTCCACGAACGGGTAGACCGCCAACGATGCCCGTTCGGTGAATGCGGGGATCCCGACCAGGACCGCGGTGCCGCCGGCGCGGACCGCCGAGATCGCGAGCTCCGCGGAGCCGGTCGTGCCCACCGCCTCGAACGCGAAGTCGGGGCCGCCATCGGTCGCGTCGCGGATCGCCGCGGCCGTCTCCGCCGCATCGCTGCCGGCGAGGATGCCGGCGGTCGCGCCGAGTGCGCCAGCGAGGGCGAGCTTCGCGGCGTCCCGGTCCACGACGACGATCGGGCCCGCGCAGGCGAGGACGGCCCCCATGAGCACCGAGAGCCCCACGCCGCCGAGGCCCACGACCACGACCGATGCGCCGGCCGGCACCTCGGCCGTCCGGAGGACCGCGCCCACGCCGGTGCTCACCGCGCACCCGACGAGCGCCGCGGCCGCGGGGTCGATCTCGGGGACCCCGATGGCAGCCTCGGCCGGGACCACGACCCGCTCGGCCATCGTCCCGACCGCGAGGTAGGCGAGCACCTCGCCGTCCGAGGCGTCCCGGAACGGCGCGCGTCCGCCCGGCAGCCGGTGCGTCGCCGCCGACCCGCCCGAGCACAGCCACGGCCGTCCGCCGCGGCAGGCTCCGCAGCGCAGGCAGGGCGCGTTCCAGCTGAGGACGACCATGTCCCCGACGCGCGGCGACGCCACGCCGGCACCCACCGCCTCCACGACGCCCGCTCCCTCGTGCCCGATGACGACCGGGACCGGCCGAGGCCAGTCGCCGTCCCGGACGTGGAGGTCGGACCGGCACACGCCGCTGGCCCGGATGCGCACCTGGACCTCGCCGGGTCCGGGAGGGGCCAGGAGCAGCTCCTCGACGGCGACGGGAGCCCCCTGGGCACGGAGGACGACGGCACGGACACGGATCGGATCGGGCATGGGATGAGGATAGCCGCCGTCTCAGCGCGGGGACCGGCCGCCGCGGGCGGCTCTCGGCGGCCTCGAGCGGCCGCGGCTCGGGTCCGGTGGGGGCCCGCGGCGAGAGCCCACGGCGGCCGGCGGCCGACGGCGACCGGCGTATGATGGAAAGGTACGGACCAGTCCCCTCCGCGCCCAGCCAGGGCGCCGGTCTCACGAGGAGCCATCCCGATGCTCGACGCCCCTGCCCGTTCCCATCGCGCCTCCAAGCGGTACATCTACGCGTGGGGTGGCGGCCGCGCCGAGGGCGACGGCTCCATGAAGGAACTGCTCGGCGGGAAGGGCGCGGGCCTCGCCGAGATGACGAACGCGGGGCTGCCGGTCCCGCCCGGCTTCACGATCACGACGCAGGCGTGCAACGACTACTTCGCCGCCGGCAACCAGCTCCCCGCGGGGCTCTGGGAGGACGTCCTCGAGGCCGTCCGCGAGGTGGAGCAGCAGAGCGGCAAGGGGTTCGGCGACGCCGCCAACCCCCTCCTCGTCTCGGTCCGCTCCGGTGCCAGGTTCTCGATGCCCGGGATGATGGACACCGTCCTCAACCTGGGCCTCAACGAGCAGACCCTTACCGGCCTCATCGCGCTCACGGGCAACGATCGCTTCGGGTGGGACGCGTACCGCCGGTTCATCGGGATGTTCGGCCGCATCGTCATGGGCGTCGACGGGAAGCGCTTCGACGATCCGCTCGAGGCGATGAAGGTGGCTCGTGGCGTCCGCGCTGACACGGACCTCACCGCCGACGACCTCCGCGCGCTCGTCGCAACGTACATGGTCGCCGTCCGTGAGGCCACGGGGCGCGACTTCCCCACCGATCCGGACGAGCAGCTGGACCTCGCGGTCAAGGCGGTCTTCGCGAGCTGGTTCGGGAAGCGCGCGAACGACTACCGCAACAGCCAGAAGATCGCGCACGACCTCGGCACGGCCGTCAACGTCGTCACGATGGTCTTCGGGAACATGGGGACCGATTCCGGCACGGGCGTCGCCTTCACGCGCGACCCGAACACCGGCGAGAAGGTCCTGTACGGCGAGTACCTCGTCAACGCCCAGGGCGAGGACGTCGTCGCCGGGATCCGGACGCCGCAGAAGATCAGCCACCTTGCCGACGAGATGCCCGCCGCGTTCGCGGAGTTCCAGCAGATCGCCGACCGGCTCGAGCGTCACTACCGCGACGTGCAGGACCTCGAGTTCACGATCGAGCGCGGCAAGCTCTACATGCTCCAGACGCGCTCCGCGAAGCGAACCGCCGCCGCGGCCGTGAAGGTCGCGGTGGACATGGTCGCCGAGGGCCTCATCGCCGAGGCCGAGGCGGTCTCGCGGATCGAGCCGACCCAGGTCGACCAGCTTCTCCGCGACCAGTTCGACCCCGGCGCGCGCAGGATCGCCCAGCGCATCGCGAAGGGCCTGAACGCCTCCCCGGGCGCGGCCGTCGGTCGCGCCGTCTTCACCGCGGACGAGGCCGTCGTGTGGGTGGGGCGCGGCGAGCGCGTGGTCCTCGTCCGCGAGGAGACCGCGCCCGACGACTTCCACGGCATGGCCGTCGCGCAGGGCATCCTCACCGCCCGCGGCGGCGCCACGTCGCACGCTGCCGTCGTCGCCCGCCAGATCGGCAAGCCGTGCGTGGCCGGATCGGCCGAGCTCCACGTCGACGCCGATGCGAAGCTCGCCCGTTCGAACGAGAGCGGCCTCGAGGTCCACGAGGGCGACTGGATCAGCCTCGACGGTTCCACGGGCGAAGTGTTCGTCGGCGCCATTCCCACCGTGTCCGCCCGCTTCGAGGACCAGCCCGAGCTCCAGGAGATCCTCCGCTACGCCGACCGGATCCGGCGGATGGGCGTCTGGTGCAACGCCGACAAGCCCGAGGAGGCCGCCCAGGCCCGGAGCTACGGGGCGCAGGGGATCGGCCTCTGCCGCACCGAGCACATGTTCCGCGAGGGCGAGCGGCTGGAGATCGTGCGCGGCGCGATCCTCGTCGCGGCGAAGGCGACGCGCGCCAAGGAGCGTCTGGAAGGCGGCGAGACGCTCGACGCCGAGGACGTCGCCGTCGTGGCGCGGTTCGACGCCGCGATGGCCAAGCTCGAGAAGCTCCAGCAAGGCGACTTCGAGGGGATCTTCCGCGCGATGGACGGGCTGCCCGTCGTCGTGCGGCTCATCGATCCGCCGCTGCACGAGTTCCTCCCGAACCACGACGACGTCCTGGAGCTCGTCACGCGGCTTCGCGCCGTGGGCACGCCGGAGGCCGATCCCGAGTTCGCCGCTGCCCGCGAGATGCTCGTCGCGGTGAACTCGATGCGCGAGCAGAACCCGATGCTCGGGCTGCGCGGCGTCCGCCTCGGCCTCATGATCCCGGACTTCGTGAAGGTCCAGACGCGGGCGATCCTCAACGCCCAGGTCGCGGTCCGCCGCGACGGCGGGCACCCGATCGCCAAGATCATGATCCCGCTCGTCGGGCACGTGAACGAGCTCTCGGCCGTGAAGAAGCTCCTCGAGGCCGAGGCCGTGCGGGTCGAGGAGGCCGCCGGCGTCAAGGTCGACTACAAGTTCGGGACGATGATCGAGATCCCGCGCGGCGCCCTCACCGCCGACGAGATCGCCGTCGAGGCTGCGTTCTTCAGCTTCGGCACGAACGACCTGACCCAGCTCACCTTCGGCTACAGCCGCGATGACGCCGAGGGCGGCTTCCTTCTCAAGTACGTGGAGACGGGCATCCTCCCCGTGAACCCGTTCCAGACGCTCGACGACGCGGTCGCCGACCTCATGCGGGTCGCGGTGACCAAGGGCCGGGCGACGCGCCCGGACCTCGAGCTCGGCATCTGCGGCGAGCATGGCGGGGATCCCGAGTCGATCTACAAGTGCGAGAAGATCGGCCTCGACTACGTGTCGTGCTCGCCGTTCCGCGTGCCGGTCGCCCGGCTCGCGGCGGCGCAGGCGGTGCTCTCCGGCGCGAACGACCGCGACAAGTAGGGCGCGCACCCATCACTGCCCGATCGCACCTCGGCGTCCTTCTCGCCGAGGTGCGATGCTACCGGGCGTGACCGACCTTCCGATCCGGCCCGGGGACGTCGTTGCAGCCGACCTCGAGGGGACTCTCACCGACGGGGAGACGTGGCGGGGCGTGGGTCGCTGGCTGGCGACGCACGGCCGCAGCCGCAGCTACCGCCTCTTCCTGGCCCCCCGTCTCGCCGCGATGCCGCTCGTTCGGGCAGGCCTCATCCCGCGCCAGCCGTTCCGCGACCGATGGATCCGCGACCTCGCCGGCCAGCTCGCGGGCCGGAGCACGGCCGAGCTCGACGAGATCGCCGCGTGGGTCGTCGACGAGGAGCTGTGGCCGGGCAGGCGCGAGCCGCTGCTCGAGGAGCTCGTGGAGGCCCGCGTCGCCGGCGCCCGCGTCGTCGTCGTCTCGGGCACCTACGACCCCGTCCTGCGGCTCTTCGCCGAGCGCATCGGGGCGGAGTACGTGGGCACGCCCCTCGAGGTCGCCGACGGTACCTTCACGGGGCGCCTCGCCGGGCCGGTGAACACGGGCCCGCGCAAGATCGACCGGCTCGCACGGCTCATCGGGACCGCGTCCGTCGCGCGTGCGTATGGCGATTCCATCGCCGACGCGCCGCTCCTCCGGGCCGCAGCGCAGGCCGTCGCGGTCACGCCGGACGCCGCCCTCCTGCGCATGGCACGGTCGCGCCGGTGGCGGATCCTGGACGCGGCGGCGGCCGGCGCCGTCAGCAAGCGGCCGGTCCGCGGGGCCTGAGGCGTGGACGGGCCGCTGCCCCGTGGGCACGGTGGGGGCCTCGCGTGACGCGCGGCGGCACGGGACCCTCGGACGAGGCGACGATGGCCGGCGCTGCACGCGACGCCCGCCGCGCCGGGCGGATCCTCCGCCGGGCCGCCGCCGATCTCGGGCTCCGGCTCGCGTCGGTCGCGCTCCGGCCGGCTTATGCGATCTACCTCCGGCGCCTCCGCGCGGAGGTCGCGCGATCCCGGGTGCCCGCGCACGTCGCCGTGATCATGGACGGCAACCGACGCTGGGCGGCCCAGGCGGGGCACGCCGACCCGGGCTTCGGGCACCGGGCGGGCGCGGAGAAGGCACTCGAGCTCGTCGACTGGTCCGCGGACGCCGGCGTCCACGAGGTCACGCTGTGGGCGCTCTCGCTCGAGAACCTCGCCCGACCCGAGGATGAGGTCGGCACGATCACGGGCGTGGCCACGGACGCGCTCGGCGCGCTCGCGTCGGGCCGGCGACGCACCCGAGCTCCCGTCCGCCTCCGCGTCATCGGGCGTCGCGACGCGCTGCCAGCCTCTCTCCGGGACGCGATCGACGGGGCGGCGGCGCTCTCGCGCGACGACGGGGCGATGACCGTCACGGTCGCGCTCGGCTACAGCGGCCGCGACGAGCTCCTGGAGGCGTTCCGGGCGTCCGTGCGCGAGCTCGTGACCGCGGGGACGCCGTCCGACGGGATCGCGGACGCGCTCACCGCGGACATGCTCGCCGCCCACCTGTACACCGTCGGCTCGTCCGACCCCGACCTCATCATCCGAACCTCGGGCGAGGTCCGGCTGTCCGGCTTCCTGCCGTGGCAGAGCGTCTACAGCGAGTACTACTTCTCCGAGGCCTACTGGCCCGCCTTCCGCGAGATCGACTTCCTCCGCGCGATCCGGACATACCAGCAGCGGGCTCGTCGGTTCGGGCGATAGGGCTGGTCCGGAAGTACCACCCCCGGGTCGGACCGACGGGTGGGCGCGCCGTCGACCGGCGCCGCCTACGGTCGCGAGAGGGCTGCGACCGCATCATGCCGCCCACCCACGACCCGCCGGCCGCCGCGCCGGAAGGAGGGACGATGAAGACCGGCGTGTCCCATCCGCGAGCCCGAGCGTCTCGGGCGCGCATCGGTGCCGCTCTCGCCATCCCGGCGCTCCTTGCGCTGCTCATGTCCGCGGCGATGTCGCCGGTCCTCGGGGCCAGCGGCGACAGCTACGTCGTCGTCTACCAGGACGGGAGCGGCAAGGCGGTCGACCTGCCGTCGGATGGCATCCTCGCAGTCGTGCTCCAGACCAATGGGGGCACCGGGTACGAGTGGCGCACGACGCAGGCGCCGTCGATGGACGTCATCGCGGCGCCGGCCGACGTGGGCTGGCCATACGTCGCGGCCGACACGTCGCTCCTCGGCGCGCCCGTCTCGTGGGTCTGGTACTTCCCCGTCAAGGCCGCGGGCACCACGAGCTTCTCCGCTGCGCTGTATGCGCCCGGGAGCAAGACCCCGGCCGAGACGTTCAGCATCGCGATCCTCGTGCGTGCCGAGACCGGCGCGAAGGCGTCGCTCACCTACGACCAGTGCGGCGACATCGTCGGCATCGACAGCT
>CAIYQJ010000149.1 GCA_903928275.1 uncultured Chloroflexota bacterium | reverse complement strand
GCCCGCGGCCCGCGGCCCGCGGCCCGCGGCCGGCAGCTCAGGCCGAAGCGCTCCACCCTGCGGATGCGAGGTCCGCCGACACCCGCGAGAGCGCGACGGCCGCGGCGTCGGCCGCCTCGTCCGCCTCATCCCACGCGGGCCTCTCGTCCGCCTCCATCGGGTCCGCGGATGACACCACGTACCGCTGGTCCACCGCGTACACGGTCAGGCCGCGGACGTTGAGGGTCCGGATCGAGGAACGCTCCGGGGTGAGCTCGAGGAGCAGACCGAGATCGTGCCTGTGGGGGAAGTCGATCCCATGCCACACGAGGAGCGCCTTGATGCCCTTCTCGACCGCCTGCTGCGCGTGGAACGCGGACGCGAAGGGCGCGGTCCCTTCGTCGCGGTGGGCCGACAGCGACCGCGCGCTGGCCAGGTCACCATGGGCGTCCCGGAGCCACGCCTCGACCGACCGTCGGCGCGCCTCGTCAGGAGGTGACTTCGGAGGACTCATAGACGACGACTCCGTCTCGCGACACGGCCCGGACCACGGAGCCCGCGAGGTCTCGCTCGCTCCCGAGCATGGACGGTGTCAGGACCACGATGTCCACGCCGATCGACCGCCCGGCGACAATGGCCAGGCTCTCGTACGCCCGCATCGCCACGCGGCGCCGAGCCGACCCGTCCGGCGCGATGACGGCGAGGTCGAAGTCCGAGTCGTCCCCGCCGTCTCCGCGGGCCCGCGACCCGAAGAGGATCACCTGGTCGGGGTGGACCACCGAGACGATGGCCCCGACGATCCTCTCCAGCTCGGCCGCGATCGACGTGCTCAGCCGAGCATCCGCCACGGTCCTCATCCGCGGATCATCAGCGAGGGTGAGGCCACTGTCCTGTGCGAAAGCGAGGAGAGCCGGCGGGGGGATCCGGTACCGGCCGCCGCGGCCGGGCTGCACGGCCTGGAGCCGCCCGCCGGCGATCCAGTCGCGCACCGTCTGGCTCGTCACGTCGAACCGGCTCGCCACTTCCGAGACCGAGTAGAACCGCCGCATCCCGTCCTCCGCGGCCAGTCTCGCCCGAACCGCAGACTTTGTCGACTTGCTTCTCTTTGCGTCTCCGCGAGGGCGGGTCGAACGGCTCGCGCGGCCGCAGCCGCCAGCGCACGTGCCCGGGCTTCCGGCGACGTCAGTAGATGCGGCGCGCCGTTGCGGGGATCGCCACGTCGAAGAGCGAGTCCGGGATGTCCGCGTCCGGCTCGATGCTCGTGGCCTCGGCCCGGCGGACGACGCGATCGCCGATCCGCTGCTCCAGGAACGAGATGATGCCGAGGGCGGCGTCGGCCGCGAGCCCGATCGACGCATCGGCCCGGTCCGCCGCGATCCGCGCGGAACCGGGGTGGAGCGCCTCGACCAGCACCGCCTCGCGCCCGGCGACCCGGGTCAGCCCGACGACGCGGACGGTCCCGGTGGAGACCACGTTCTGCAGGTAGTTCGCCGGGTGGATGGAGACCTCGGCCACCGAGTCGACCGGGAGCTGCGTCAGCGGCCGGTAGATCTGCGAGGTCGCCGGCAGCGTGGACGATTCCAGGCCCACGATCCGCCGTCGTGTCGGCCGCTCCGTGCGGACGCCGTGGATCGCGGACCAGGTGCGGATGGTGCCCGCGTCCAGCGCCCATGTCTCGTAGTCGCGGGGCATGTCGAGGTCCGCGTGCCGCACGGTGACGCGCACCCGATCCGGGTGCCGGATGACGATCTCGTGGATGAGCAGGGCCTCACCCGTGGCGCCCCACGTCCGCTCCTCGATACGCAACCGGAGCGTGCGGAACCGCAGCTCGGCGTCGCGCATGAACGTGAACAGCGTGTCGACGTCCGGCAGCCCGCCGGCGGGCAGCGCAACGATCCGCGGCCGGCGCTGCGACGGAGGCGTCCGGACAGCCGCTGCAGACCAGGGCGCAGGGAGGTTCGACATCGGCCGCAGTGTATCGCAGGGCGTCCGGCGCGCGGCCGCCTCCTGGCTTGCAGCCG